>CADBRC010000296.1 GCA_902796985.1 uncultured Spirochaetaceae bacterium | reverse complement strand
CTTGCGATGGAGCTGTCCGAGATAGAGGATGCCATCACCGACCGCAGTGCGGCGGAGAAATACAAGAAGACCACCGATATGTTCAAGCAGCTGCGGAATCTGGCGGACTATCTGCCCGAGGACAAGAAGGCCGAGTTCCTGCGCGGTGAGGACAGGCTCCGGCTGGAGTGGGTCATCTCCCGGCTGGAAGGAAAGCCCGGCCTTATGGCGGTGTCCGAGGCATGGCGGAAGGACTTCGATCTGGAGAACCCCTTCTCGGAGCCGGAGGCCGCCAAGGAGAACCACGGCATGGAGCTGGCGCGTTACGTGCTTGACTACATGAAGGGCATCATCGGCTCTATGGACGACCTCTACCTGGCAGGATGCCTCGGCAGCAAGGTGGAGAGCCTGCTCGCCAAGCTGGACGGCTAGGCTTCCAGAACCAGCCCGTCATAGGCGGGCGCAACGGAACCGCCCTCCCTGACGATGCGGAGCAGGGCAGGGTAGTTCCTGAGGCTGGAGGCAATGAATCCCTCCACCTGTACGTGCGAGAGGTCGTGCGTCAGGTGGATGAACCAGGTGTGCTTTGCCTGCAGCTTTTCCGCTAAGGCCAGCGCGTCGTTGAAGCAGAAATGCGTCGAGTGGGGCTTTATGCGTATCGCATCCACAATCAAGTGATTCAGAATTCCCGCATTTTCCTTTATCAGATTCACGGACTCTTCCGGGATTGAACTCAGGTCAGTCAGGTAGGCGATGCTGTGCCTCCTGCCGTCCTGATGGCATGTCTCGGTCAGGAGGTATCCCGAGTCATCCAGGCTTCCGTGCAGGAGGGGGACGGGCAGGATTTCAAGCCCCTGTATGACAAGCGGGCTTCCCGGCGTGAACGCCGAGTTGTCTTTCATGTCAAGCTTGGGCTTGCCTCCTCCGAGCTGTACGTCCTTGAACACGTAGTCAAAGCGGAACCGCACGTCCCTGATGCAGGCCGGGTTTGCGTAGATGGGGATGCCCTTGCCTTCGGTCTCAAGGCTCCGGGGATTGGCGGGGTTTGCGTCGGATGACTGGGTGTGGCTGAAGATGCGGATGTCATCCAGTCCGTGCAGGTGGTCGGCGTGGCTGTGGGTCAGCAGCACCGCATCAAGCCCCGTTATGCCGTAGCGGATTGCCTGCAGGCGGAATTCCGGCCCCGTGTCAATGACAATCCGGGCGGGACTTGCGATGTAGGCGGAACAGCGGAATCGGGTGTCGCGGGGGTCGGTCGACCTGCATACGGCGCAGCCGCAGCCTATCACGGGGACCCCGTGGCTCGTCCCCGTCCCCATCAGAATCATCTTCATAGGTCAATACTAGCACATTTTCCGCATTTCGTCTCGTTGAACAAATCGTCAAAAACTGTTAAAGTGTCAATATGATTACCTATGTGGCGTTGTGCGCTGTCGGCGCGGAGAGGATTCTGGGAAATGAGCTCAAACTCCTGGGCTACAAGCTCGAGGGGAGGAACACGCCCGGCAGGGTTGCGTTCACGGGCGACGAGGATGCGGTGTACCGGGCCAACTTTTGCCTGCGGACGAGCGACCGGGTCTACATCCAGCTGGCAAGCTACGATGCGCCGGACTTCGACGCTTTGTTTGACGGCTGCTATGCTGCCCCCTGGCAGGATTACCTCAGGCTGAACAGCCGCGTCCACGTGGACAAGGTGCGCACCTACCGCTCATCGCTTGAGAGCGAGCATGCCATACAGGGAATGGTTCAGAAGGCAATCTACCAGAAACTCGGCGACAAGTACAACGTTTCGTCCATGCCGGAGAGCGGGGCGGAGTGCGATGTCCGCGTCTACATAGAGAACGATACTGCCCGCATCCTTCTGGATACGAGCGGGGAGCCGCTCCACAAGCGGGGCTACCGGACGGCAGGGGTCCTCGCCCCCATCAGGGAGACGACGGCTGCGGTCCTTCTTCAGGAGATGTTCTGGAAGCGCAAGCTGCCCCTGCACGACCCCTTCTGCGGAAGCGGGACGATTCCCACGGAGGCTTTCCTTTTTGCCCACGACATTGCCCCCGGGCTCGGCAGGGAGTTCGCCTACGAGGGACTGAAGATATACGATGCAAAACGGGCATTGGAGATAAAGAAGGAGCTTGCGGGCAAAATCCGCACGGACGTGCTCTGCCGCATATCGGGCAGCGACATTGACCCGGACGCTGTCAGGAAAGCGGAACGGAATGCCGAACATGCCGCCGTCATGGCCGGGCGCGCCCTGCAGATGATTGGCAGTGACGCCAAGCTGGAGCGGCCGGTCTTTACGGTTTGCGATGTGGCTGACGCGAAAGCCTCCGCTGATGATGCGGGAATCCTCCTCTGCAATCCCCCCTACGGCGAGCGGATGGGGGATGAGCAGGAGGCCTCCGCCCTGTACGGCAGGATGTCCGCCCTCTTTGACAATTTCCCTGGCTGGGGCATCGGCATCATTACGAGCAAGAAGGGCTTCCAGAAGGACATAGGCCACTACGCGGATAAGCTCAAGTCAATCAAGGCCGGAAACCTGGATACGACCCTCTATATCTATTCCAAGTAAGATGGCGGTACTGATAGAGCACGAGAAGCGTAAGGAAGAAATCCTCGAAAAAGCCTTCGACCTCTTCGTCGAGGAAGGCTACGAGGATGTGACTTTCCAGAAGATTGCCGACCGCTGCGGCATCACGCGGACGACGCTCTACATCTACTTCAAGAACAAGCGGGAGATTTTCCGCTGGAGCATCAAGCAGCTCCTGTCCAGCATAGAAGTGCGGATTGTCAGCATAGCCCGCGATGAGAAAATCAGCGCAGCGGAAAGTCTTGAAAAGACGCTCGACATCATTCTGGACGAATGCGAGAAAAATGCCCGCCTGTTCAAGGTGCTTCTGCCCTACCTGCTCCAGATGCAGAAGAGCGGGGGCGATGTAAAGAACGTTGTGGAGCGCAGGATTGTCAAGCTTCAGCACTTCATCAATGTCATTTTGATACGGGGCCGTGAGCGGGGGGAGTTCAACGGGACGCTCCCCATAAAGGACATATACGCCCTGATTCTTTCGGTTGTGGAGAGCGCAGTGTTCCGCCTTGCAGTGTTCGGTGAGACGGATCTGGCATCCTCGCGCGGGACCATGAAATTCGTGCTGGGCAGGATACGGGAGGTGAAATAATGAATACGGTTCGGACAGTTTTGCTTTCGGGAGCCTTCTGCTTCCTGCCTCTCGTGGTGTTCATCTCCTGCGTAGCCATCTTGAGCAAGGAGTACAAGCTGTGGAAGGCGCTGCTTGCATGTCTGCTCGGAATGCTGACCGTACTTCCCATCGCGTTGCTCCAGTCCGCCATAAACGGCATGAAGCTCCTGAATCTGAACGGGCTCAAGGGCCTGCTTATCAGCGCGATAGTCCTGAACGGAATTGTCGAAGAGTGCATTAAGGCCCTCCTGCTTTTCTGTCTGCCTGCCTCCGTTGCGACTGAGACGAAGGCCAAGCGGGCTTTCTTCCTCTGTGCCCTGACAGCGGGTCTTGCCCTGGGCTGCCTGGAGTCCTTCATTTACCTCATCGGCGGGACGCAGAAGATAGGACTCCGCATGCTGACGGCAGTCGTCATCCACATGTTCTGTGCGGGGCTGGGCGGCCTGTTCGTATTCAGCGTCAAAAACCGCGATCTCCGCATCCTGCCTCTCATCCTCGCAATCCTGACTCACGGCATCTACAATTACTTTGCCGGATTCGGCGAGGGTACCCCTTATTTTTATATCTCCTTCGTTGCCATCCTGTTCGCTGCCCTGGAGTGCCGCGTGAGGTATACGCGGCAATAGCAGGCGTAAGGTCATTCCGAAAAGCGGAAACAGTTCCTAAAAAAAGTATCATTTCCTATTGATTAAGTATGCAATATATGCTACAGTCTGTTTACCTAGTGATTGTATAGGTTATTCTGGCTGTGAGGTGTTATGTCATACAAAATTGCCCTTGCGTCCTCGGACGGTGTGAACGTCGATGAGCATTTCGGGGCGGCACGTTCGTTCCTTATTTATGAAGTCTCCGATGAAGGCGCTTTTTCCCTGCTGGAGCGGCGCGATTATGCCGGTCAGGAAGAGGGCTCCCCTTCTGCCTGCCCGGATAAGAGCGCGTCTGCTTGCGGTAGCGGTGCAGGCTGCGGAAACGCTGGCGGCGGCTGCGGTCAAGGCGGGGCTGTGTCCGCCAAGGTTCAGCTCGTCGCGGACTGCCGTTCCGTCGTCGCTGCCAAGATAGGCTTCAACGTGACCAAGCAGCTGGAAAAGAAGGCGATCTCAAGCTTTGACGTTGACTGCACGGTGCAGGAAGCCCTTGAGAAGATAACGAAGTATTTTTACAGCGTGGACAACCATGTCTCGCTGGCACGGAGGTAAGCATGGCGACACAGTATTCTGGCGTGAGGGAGTCGATTCCCGGCCGCGTGAACGATTTGGGAGGCTCCTCTGTCTCTGCGGAGGAGAACTTCAGGAAGGGTTGTCTCAAGCGGGCTGATCGCAGCTTTTCGCAGGGGCTTCAGTGCCAGCAGATAAACAGCATGGCGGCGATGATGAGCCTGGAGGACTCCGTGTTCATAGCGCATTCTCCGCAGGGATGTGTGGGCTGCACGATCATGGCGGTCGACATGTACCGCGTCGGCCAGGCCCACCGGGGCATCAAGCAGATAAAGAATCCCCGCATCATCGTGACGAACCTGGACCAGAAGAGCGTCGTGTTCGGCGGCGAGGTCAAACTCCGCGAGTCGGTCAAGAAGGCCGTGGAGCGCTACAATCCCAAGCTGATTTTCATCTATGCCTCCTGTGCGTCCGGAATCATCGGCGATGACATCGACGCGCTCGCAAGCTCCTTCGCGACCGAATACCCCGGGACGACATTCGTGCCCATCCACTGCGAGGGCTTCAAGAGCAAGATCTGCGCGAGCGGTTTTGATGCGGCCTTCCTTTCGATAAACAAGTACATCCTCAAGAAGGAGAAGAAGGAGACCATCCCTAACCTGGTGAACCTTTTCGCGCCGACGACCGTGAGCTTCGCTGACCAGAAGGAGATGGAGCGTATGCTCGGCCTCATCGGGGCGGAAGTGAACTACATCCCCTTCTACAGCTCGCTGGAGAAGATAAAGCGCATCCCGCAGGCGGTGGCTTCCACGTCCATCTGCAAGGTCTTTGCCGACGAGTTCATGAAGACCCTGGAAGAGGACTACGGCATTCCCTATTCGCATACGGTCATGCCGATCGGAATCCGCAATACGGACAAGTGGTACCGGGGTATCGCGAAGGTGCTGGGCAAGGAGGCCGAGGTGGAGAAAATCATCGAAGCCGAGCACGCGAGGATAGAGCCCCTCGTCGCCAGGATACGCGCCAAGCTTGAGGGCAAACGGGTGTTCATCTGCGGCGGCACGGGAAGGAGCTTCGCGGCGGCGGCCCTGATAGACGACTTCGGGATGAAGCTTGTCGGTCTGGAGACTCCGACCTACGATGCGGACGCGCAGGTGGACGTGGAGTACCTGAACGGAATCCACAAGGACTTCGTGATAGACATCGCGAACATGCAGCCCTTCGAGCAGGTGAACCTGGTGAAGAAGCTCAAGCCGGACGCATTCATCGGCGTTCCCGAATGGGCGGCCAAGCTGGGCATACCGACCACGCACGTGCTGGACGGCAAGCGGCCCACGATGGGCTATGACGGCCTCCTGTACCTGGGCAACAAGATTGCCGAGCAGCTGAGCAACCCGGGCTTCAACAAGAAGCTGGCAGAGCATGTCAAGCTGCCCTACAAGGACAGCTGGTACGAGCAGGATGCTTTCAAATATATCGTTGGCATTTAAGGAGGATGGACTGTGAGCTTCGTTACTGAGAATCCGCGCGGCGGATGCGTTCTTTCCGGGATAAACTCTGTGCTTGCGGCGATAGACCGCGTGTGCCCCATCTTCCATTCGGGGCCGGGATGCTGCATGCAGGCGACTGCGGCGGAGCAGGGGCAGAGCGGGCACAAACACGCATGCTTTGTCAGCGGCGTGTCGCTTCCTTCCAGCAATATGCTTGAGAAGGAGGTCGTCTTCGGCGGCGTGAACAAACTGCGCACGACGATACGCGGCGCGACGGAGATAATCGATGCGGACGCATACTTCGTGCTGACGGGCTGCACCGCAGGAATCATCGGTGACGACATCACGTCCGTCACCGACGAGTTCGCGGCTGAGGGCTACAAGGTCTATCCGATAGACACCCCCGGTTTCGCGGGAGACAGCAACCTGGGCTACGAGACCATCTGGAACACCTTCATCGACAAAGTGATAAAGGCCCCGGAGCACAAGAACGGCAAGCTCGTCAACATCTTCGGCGTGGTGCCCTACCACGATCCCTTCTGGAGCGGGACGCTGGAGGAGCTTGACCGCATCCTGTCCAAGCTGGGCCTTGAGGTGAACACCTTCTTTACCAAGCATCAGGGAATCGGCGTGGTGGAGCATTGCTCCGAGGCCGCCTTGAACATCATCGTGAACCCCTGGCTCTTCAAGGGGCCCGCGGAAAAGTTCGAGAAGAAGTTCGGTGTGCCGTCCATCCGCTTCCCCTTCTGCCCGGTCGGGGCGACGGACACGAGCCGCTTTGTCCGCGAGGTCGCTTCCGCGCTCAAGCTGGATGATGCCCTCGTCCAGCGGGTCATACAGGAGGAGGAGGATTACGTATACTCCTACCTGGCACAGTCAATCGGGGCGTTGAGCTGGAAGCGTTTCGCCGTCGCCGGTGACGCGTCCAGCGCGATAGCGATAACCCGCTATCTGGCGAACGACTACAGCTTCAGCCCCATCCTCGTCGTCATCACCGAGCCGATTTTCCGGCCGGAGGACAAGGAGCGGATCATACAGAACATCAGCAATCTGGAGTATGCGCCCGCGCCCAAGGTCGTCTTCGCGAGCGACCAGTGGGAGATAAACCAGGCCATACGGAACGAGCCGGAGGAAATCACCTTGCTTGTGGGAAGTACGAACGAGAAGGAGGTTGCGCTGGAAAAGGGCATACAGTTCCTGAACGGAACCTTCCCGATGAACGAGCGGCTTGTGTTCAACAGGACCTATGCGGGCTACCGGGGAAGTCTGACCTTCACGGAAGACCTCTACGACAACCTTTGATTTTTCGAGATAACTTTGAAAATGTGAGGGGGGTATTGCCCCCTCGCTACGAATTAAGGAGAAATATATGAAGAACAAGAAGACTTTTATGGCCGCGTCACTGACGCTCGCGCTTTCGGCAGTACTGACGCTCGCTTCCTGCGGGGGCGGCAAGAAGGCTGCCTCAGACTTTACGTTCAAGATCGGAACGGCGAATTCCAGCCTCTGCGGTGCACCGCTCCATGTCGCGATAGACCTTGGCCTCTTCAAGGACGAGTTCGAGAAGGCAGGACTCAAGTACGAGACGATTGAGATTGACCTGATGCAGGCAAGCTCGCTCGTCGTCGCAGGCAAGATAGACGCGACCCTGGGGCTGGCCGGAGGGCTTTTGCCGCAGATAGACAACGGCCTTGAGGTTCAGTTCCTGAACGGCCTGCACACGGGCTGCACCAAGTTCTACGTGAAGGCGGACTCCCCCTACCAGACGCTCGCCGACCTCAGGGGCAAGACCGTGGGCCTGTGCGGCGTGCAGGACTCATCGACCGTCGTCTTCCAGCGGAAGTTCCACGACTACGGCTATACGGCATACGGGCAGGGTGCGGAGTTCAAGATGGCCATTTACGGGCTGACCG
>CADBRC010000295.1 GCA_902796985.1 uncultured Spirochaetaceae bacterium | reverse complement strand
TGAGCCTGCCGGGAAGCTACAACTACCGGAATGCCCTCGCCGCGATATGCCTCGCACGGGAGCTCGGCCTGTCTGCGGATAATATAATAGAAGGATTTTCATCTTTAAAGCCCCTCTTCGGCCGCTGTGAGCTTATAAACGATGACAGAAGGGGGATCCGCATCCTGCAGGACTGCTACAATGCAAACCCGGATTCCATGGAGAAGGCGATTGACCTTGTAGCGTCTGATGATTCCGGAGCCCACTTCCTTGTTCTGGGGGACATGCTGGAGCTGGGAGAGGCCTCGCTCGAGTCCCACCGTGCCGTCATATTGCAGGCTGCTGCTTCCGGGGCCTCGGTGATTCTTGTCGGTCAGGAGATGGCCGCCGCTTTGGAGAGTCTGGGACGGCAGGACGGGGTGCAGAATATCCTGTGTTTCCCCGACAAGTCTGACGATTCCATATATAAGGCTGCGGATTTTCTTAAGGCACGGATGTCCCGTGGGGATGCCGTTCTTATAAAGGGCTCGCGGGGCATGGCGCTTGAACGGCTGACCAAATGCCTGACTGCTGCGGACGGAGGGGAGAATGAGTGAGTTCTCCTTCAAGGCTGACCGTCCGGTAAACTCCTATGGCAGGAGCGATATCTTCTTCATCATCTCCGTTCTCCTTCTTTGGGGACTGGGGATATTCACCCTTTACGTCTGTACACCCTATACGGCAGAGCGTCTCTTCGGTGACCGCTACTACTTTGTCACCAGACAGCTGGTCTGGTCGGGTGTGGGCTTTGCCCTGATGGTTTTCTTCGCTGTCGTCAAGATAAGCGTGATACAGAAAATTCTTCCCTTCATCGTGATGGGAACGCTCCTTCTCTGTCTGCTCGCATTCATACCGGGCATAGGGAGCAACAGGAAGGGGGCCTCCCGCTGGATTTACATTGCGGGGCTCTTTACCCTGCAGCCGTCAGAGTTTGCCAAGTTCGCGGTCGTCCTCTTCCTTGCGAACCTCTTTCAGAAGCAGAGGCGGGAGGGAAGAAAAGACTTCTACTATCCGCTGGCAGGCCTCTTTGTCTTTGTTGCCATCATCTTCTTGCAGCGGGATTTTTCCACCGGTGTCTTCATTTTTCTGGTCGGCTGCATGATGTTCTTTGTCTGCGGTGCACGAATGACCTGGTTCCTGCCTCTCCTGATGCTTGCCCTCCCGGCGATTGCCCTGATGGTCAGCATTGAGCCCTACCGCCTGAACCGTGTCATAGCCTTCCTTCACCCGGAGGAGTTCGCCATGACGAGCGGCTATCAGGAGATGGCTTCCAAGCGGGCGATAACGGCGGGCGGCTTCTGGGGAAACGGGGTCGGCGAGGGGTTGATCGAAGTATTCAAGATTCCCGAGCTGCATGCGGACTACATATTTGCGGGTTGGGCGGATTCCATGGGGCTTTTCGGCGTGACGGCCTATTTTGCCCTGCTTCTGTTCTTCGCCTGGCGGGGAACACTCATCTCGCTCAATTGTGGAAACGCTTTTGCCGCCTATGCGGCTTTCGGATGTGTGTGCATGCTGTTCATGCAGTCGCTGTTGAACTGCGCTGTTGTGTGCGGCGCGGCTCCGACGACCGGCATGCCTCTTCCATTCTTCTCTTCCGGCGGCTCTTCGCTGGTCGTCAGTTTCTGTATGAGCGGCTTTGTGATAAACGCCTCCCATGCTCCTCCCGATGATGAAGGAGGGGGCATGAGCGTCCTGGGCATCTAGCGGAACACATTGTTGTAAGAAGGTTTGAGGGGAATATAAAAAATGAGCGGAGCTGCCAGCGTGAAAAGGGATTTGGGGGGCATGGACTTCCTGATGAAATCTACTCCGGCGGGGGAGAAGAAGAAAGACCCGCGGATAACGATTGCCAAGATTGTCGTCCTGATTCTCATTGTCCTGCTTGCCTTGGAGGCAGTTTTCTATACGATGGTCATCCCCTGCCTTGCCCCGGTGAAGGTTCAGTTCTCCGGGCTCAAGACGATTCCGTCTTCCCTTCTGATGCAGAAGCTTGAGGATATGGGGACCGTTACCTGGATTGAGTTCGACTCCGGCAGGGCTGTGGATGCCCTTTCTTCTTTCTCCTGCATCGAGAGCGTCGGCGTGGACAAGATTTTTCCCGACAGGGTCGTCATAACGATAAAGGAACGGCAGGCGGTCGCAAAGACGATTATGAACATAAATGGCCGTTCCACAACTGTTCAAATCTCTGAAAATGGTGTATTATTCACGAACACGGCATCGGTTTCCGCGGATTCGGACATTCCCCTCATATCGGGACTGCCGGTGGAGGGGATGCAGCTCGGGATGCGCTTTCCGTCGAAGTTCAGGCCTCTGATGGCTCAGGTTGCTGCGATAGGTGCGCTCCCGCAGAAGTATTTTTCTGCCATATCCGAAATCCAGGTCATGCAGAAGGAGTACGGCAACTA
>CADBRC010000294.1 GCA_902796985.1 uncultured Spirochaetaceae bacterium | reverse complement strand
CGTCCGTGTAGCCCATAGCATAAAAGAGCGAGCGGTGGGGAGCCCTCGCCTTGCCTTTCGTCGCGTTGTCACTTTTCTTTGCCACTTCAGCACCTCGTAAAAAAGTCTTGCAGATATTCTAGACGGTATGTACTTAAATGTCAATGAAGAAACTGAAATGATTATACAGCCATCCGGCAGCTTACGCACCGCGTACTGCAAGCCGGCCTAGCTGTTCTTCCAGGCGTCAAGGAACTCAATCATAAACTGCTGTACGTCGGAGAACCACTTGCGCTGGAAGTCGCAGGCGGGACGGCCGATATAGCGGAAGTGCCAGCTCTCCCAGCGGAAGCCGGTCACGTCCTCGTAGCCCTGAGGGAAAGAGAGCGACCAGCCGTAGTCCTCTGAGTGCGCGTAGACCCACTGTCCCATCTTTGTTTCGGCGAAGTCGTCGCTGACGGAACCAAAGTCCACGGCGACACCGAGCTGGTGCTGGCTGGTCCCCGCCCGGGCAGACTCGCGCTCAGCCTCCTCCAGGCCGTCAACATCGACCCAGTGCTGGAAAAGCCATTTCTGGTATTCGTATGACCGGTAGGTGGAACTGACGAGCAGGCGCACTCCGTCCTTGAGCGAAGCCCTTGCCATTTCGCAGAGTGCCTCGTATGCCTCCGGGCGGAGCGAGAGGTTGTTCTTGTTTATGTCGAAGAGGTCGTTTTTCTCCAGAAGAACGAGGTCTTTGGGTACATAGTCCGCACCGACGTTGTGCTTCTTGTCAATCAAATAGAAGAGGGAAAGGTCGTCCCTGCGGAAGCCCTTCTCTTCCTCAAGGACCTGCTCCAGATCCGTCAGGAACTCGGCACGGTTGGAGGAGTTCAGGGGCATGACCGCCCTCGCCTTGGGAGAGAGGCCTTGCAGGACGGCATCCAGTTTGTCCAAGTCATCCCTGGCGGGATATGGCAGGGTTTTCTCCGCCTTGGCGAGCACTGCCGTCACAACAGGAGCAGCCTGACCGGCATCTTCCCCGGTCACGACTGACTCCAGGGCCGCCTGACTTTGTCCCTGCCTGGCGCATGATGATAATACCGCCACAGCGAGCGGAAGCAAAACAAAAAAAAGAAACTTATGTGTCCGAAACTTCTGTAACTGCATGTATGACATGGAAACTACTCCAAAAGCCCGTCCTTGTCAACGACTCATGCGCGGACTCGGAAGGGTTCATTATGAAGACCCTGTTGCCGTTCTCCTCGCCGTCATTCATCGTCGCGAGGATGATGCCCACGCCGGAAGCATCCATCGAATACACCTGCGTCATGTCCAGCACAACGTTGGTATCGACGATGTACTGGTACAGCTTTTCCTGCAGGTCAGAGAGGGTATAGGCCGTTATGTCCCCGGTCAGCTCCAGCAGCATGTAGTTGGGACCGACCTTCTCGTTTATTGCCAGCTGGTTCATTTCGCCTGACCTCCTTCAGGAACAAGGTATTTCATCATGAAGATGGTGACATCATCGTCAAGCTCCGCCGAGGCAAAGTGGGAGAGCGCATCATACATGAACTGCATGATGCGGTCAGAAGGATAGGACTTGTTCTCAAGCAGCTCATTCTGTATCCTCGCCTTGCCGAACCTCTCGCCGCGCAGGGACTTGGTGTTGACCAGTCCGTCCGTACAGGCAAACACTATGTCGCCGGGGGCGAGGCGGACTTTCTTTACCTTTATGATGTTCATCATGTCCCTGGCGAAACCCAGAATGTGGCCGTCGCCCTGAATCTCAATGATGTTGTTGTAGGCACGGGTGTAGAGAAGAAGCGCGGGCGTACCGCAGTTGATGTAATAGAGCGTGTCCGTGCTGAAGTCCATCAGCGAGAAGACACCTGAGAAAATCGTTCCCTTGGGAAGGCTCTCGCGGATAAAGCTGTTGACCTTGGAGACAAGCAGCTTGAAGTCCGTCGTCTCAGACAGGAAGGTGCGGATAATCGACTTAAGAATGACCATGTTCATGGAGGCGGCGATTCCCTTTCCGCTCAGGGCCCCGATGATATAGATATAGCGGGTATCTGTAAGCCGTATCATGTCCACGAACTCGCCTCCGATGTTGTGGGCGGGGTGCATCAGGTAGCCCACGTCCACCTTCTCGGGCAGGTTT
>CADBRC010000293.1 GCA_902796985.1 uncultured Spirochaetaceae bacterium | reverse complement strand
TCCTTGATGATGTCGCCGAACTCGCTGTAGCACATGTGCGTGTGGATCTGCGTCTCCGGCTTGACCGTGGAGTGCACCAGGCGGAAGGCGGGAACTGCCCAGTCCAGGTACTCCGTGTGCCAGTCGCTCTTGCGGAGCGGCAGCTTCTCGCGGAGGGCAGCCTCGTCAATCTGGATGATGCGGATGCCGTTCTTCTCCAGGTCGAGCACCTCGTCCTTTATCGCGAAGGCAATCTGCAGGGTCTGATCCTTCAGGCTGATGTCCTCGCGCGGGAACGACCAGTTGAGGATGGTGACCGGGCCGGTCAGCATGCCCTTCATGGGCCGCTTGGTGCAGGACTGGGCATAGCTTGACCAGAAGACGGTGATCGCCTCGCGGCGGCTCACGTCGCCCCAGATGACCGGCGGCTTGACGCAGCGGGTTCCGTAGGACTGGACCCATGCGTTCTCGGTGAAGCGGTAGCCGTCCAGGTGGTCGCCGAAGTACTCGACCATGTCGTTGCGCTCGAACTCGCCGTGGACGAGCACGTCTATGTCCAGCTCCTCCTGCATCTTGATGCAGTCGGCAATCTGCTTCTTGTTGAAGTCAATGTACTGCTGCTCGGTGATCTCACCCTTCTTGAAGGCGGAGCGGTTGGCGCGGACCTCCTTGGTCTGGGGGAAGGAGCCGATCGTCGTCGTCGGGAAGAGGGGCAGCTTGAACACGTCCTTCTGGATTTTCTCGCGCTCGGCGAATGCGGGCTTGCGGACGAAGTCAGCATCCTTGAGGGCGGAGATCTTCTGCCAGACAGCCTCGTTGCGGCTGGTGCGCTTGCCGTCAAAGAGCTGCTTGTTCGCGGCAAGGGGAGCGTTGTCGCCGGAAGTTACCTTGGCCAGGTCGGCCAACTCGCCAAGCTTCTCCTCGGCAAACGAGAAGTGCTTGAGTTCGTCGGCGGGCAGCTTGCTCTCATTGGCGGTCGTGTAGGGAACATGCTGCAGTGAGCATGAGGTTCCGATGACGGCATTGGGAGCTGCCGTCTTGATGTCGGCGAAAAGGGCGGCCTTCTGCTCATAGTTGGCGCGCCAGATGTTCTTGCCGTTGACGATTCCGGCGAACAAAACCTTGTCGGCGGGGAAGCCCTTCTTGACGAGCTTCAGGCTCTCCTTGCCCTCGACGAAGTCCAGTCCGATTCCGTCGAAGGGAAGGGCGGTGACCGCGTCGTAGGAGTCGCGGATGTCGCCGAAGTAGGTCAAGAGGGAGACCTTGACGGCGGAAGCCTTCTTGACCTCGGCCAGGATATCCTTGTAGAGGGAGGTGAAAAAGGCGACCTCGTCCTTGCTCACGTCGAACACGAGGGCAGGCTCGGCAATGGTCACCCATGCGGCGCCTTCCTTGGCGAGGAGGCCGATTTCCTTGACGTAGGAGGCCTTGATGTCGGCGGCGTAGTCAGCGGCCTTCTTGCTGCCGGCAAAGTTTGCGAAGTGCAGGAAGGTGTAGGGTCCGATGAGGTAGGGCACGGTGTCCACGCCCTGCTTCTTGGCCTCGCGGTATTCGTCCACGGCCTTGTTGCTGTCGGAGACGGTCAGCTTCACACCGTCCTCAAGCTCGGGAACCAGATAGTGGTAGTTGGTGTTGAACCACTTCTTCATCGGCAGGGCCTTCACGTCGCCCTTGTCGCCCTGATAGCCGTGGGCCATCGCAAAATAGGTGTCCAAGGCTGAAAGCCCCAGCTTGGCATAGCGGGAAGGAATGGCGTTCAGCATGAAAGCCGTGTCCAGCATATTGTCATAGAAAGAAAAATCGTTCGACGCAATGAAAGAAATGCCTGCGTCCTTCTGCTTCTTCCAGCCGTACTCGCGCATGGCGGCGGCGGTCTTCTGGACTTCGTCGGCTCCGACCTTGCCGGCGAAATACTTCTCTATTGCGAACTTGAGCTCGCGGTGGGCGCCCACGCGGGGGAAGCCGATTACACTAGTCTTTTCCATAAAAACATACTATCAGATTACTAGGATATGTTCAAGGGTGTTTCTATAGATGAAAAAACAACACAGTTTTTCCAGAAAATCAGCACTGTTTTTCCAGAGAATCAATGCTGTTACTCAAGGCAGGGCTTGCCCAGTTCAACAAGATGACCTATAATTATAGGGCTGGAGGTGGCTGTTTTGGAAGGATACATACATTCTATAGAAAGCTTCGGGTCGGTGGACGGGCCGGGCGTCCGTTTTCTCATCTTTTTCGCGGGCTGCCCCCTGAGGTGCAAGTTCTGCCACAACCCGGACACCTGGGACATGACCAAGGGCGAGAAGCGGACGGCGGACAGCCTCATCGAGGAAGCCCTGGACTGCCGCAGCTACTGGGGCAAGTGGGGTGGCATCACCGTCAGCGGCGGGGAGCCGCTCGCACAGATTGACTTCCTGACCGAGCTCTTCACCAAGGCCAAGGAGCAGGACATCAACACCTGCATAGACACGTCGGGCGGCCCCTTCACCAAGGAGGGCCCCTGGTTCGACAAGTTCCGCCAGCTGATGGACGTGACCGACCTGCTCCTCATGGACATCAAGCACATCGACGACGCCGAGCATCTGGAGCTGACCGGACGGCACAACGGCAACATCATCGAGATGTTCCGCTACCTCGACGAAATCAAAAAGCCCATCTGGATCCGCCACGTGCTGGTTCCCGGCATATCCGACAAGGACGAATATCTGGAGCGGACCTCGGACTTCATCAAGACCCTGGGCAATGTGGAACGGGTGGAGATCCTGCCCTACCACACGCTCGGAATCGCCAAGTACGAGAAGCTGGGAATCGAATACCCCCTCAAGGGCGTGGACTCGCCGACTGCTGAGCGCATAGCAAATGCCAAACGCCTCCTCCATGTAGAGGACTACACCGGCTGGAAAAAGGAGCTGGAGTAGCCGCGGGGCAGCGGCGGGCAGATTCCGCCCGTCGTGGCAACGTCAGTCCTCGCGGATGCGGAAGAGGCTTCCGTCCGCCTGGATGATTTCTTCCTGCACGAGCTTGTTCGCAGCCGCCTCGATGCGGGCAAGCTCGATTCCTTCTGATTCTGCAATCTCCTTGAGACGAGCGGCCTTGTGCCGGGTGAGCTGGCGCAGGATGGCCCCGCGGGCCTGTCGGAACGAGCCTTCAAAGCGGGACTGCCTCGTATACTGGCGGGACCTGCGGGAGGGGTTCCCGACGGTCCGTTTCAGTTCCGCCCCCAGATCCATCAATGCGTAATACCACTCCCGGGGATTCTGCCTGTCGAGCGTCTGCTCAACAAGCGGGAGAATCTCTTTGTCGTCAACCCTTCCGGCCGAATCAGAAAAGAAGCTGAGGATGAAGACCGCACGGATGTTTGTTTCCACGAACACGGCAGGCTGCTTAAAGGCGAACGCGCAGACCGCTCCCGCCGTATAGGGGCCTATCCCGGGGAGCGTCCGCAGCTCGGCCTCCGTCCGGGGGAATACGCCTCCATAGCGGGACTGGACTTCCTTGCATGCCTTCTGGAGGTATATGGCCCGGCGGTTGTAGCCCAGGCCGTTCCACAGGGCAAGCAGGTCCGGGAGCGGGGCTTCCGCAAGGGAGGCCAGATCGGGAAAGCGTTCAAGCCATGCCCCGTACTTGGGAATGACGCGGGCGACCTGCGTCTGCTGGAGCATAAGCTCGGAGAGCAGGACCCGATAGGGATCATCCGTATGCCGCCAGGGGAGCTTCCTGCCATGCTCGCGGTAAAAGTCCCACACTTCCCGCCGGAAGCCGGCAAGCTGCCCTTCGCTCAAGGACGGCACTGCGGATTCGCCCGCCTGACGTTTCGGCCCGCCCGCCATCACTTACAGACAAAGCCCGAAGCGTTGTAGGAGCTGTATTCCAGCTCCCCCTTGCCGTCCGTGTTCCGGTAGAGGTGGCAGGACGTGAGATATATGTCGTAGCCCTGCTTACTGCACAGGAAGAGGGGGGTATTTCCGGTTTCGCTGTTGCCGTCGCTTCCCTTGTCATACTCCTTCAGGCGGGACTCAAGTTCCTCCGTGATGTCGAGCGTTCCGCCGCCGGGAAGAGAGATTGTGGGATGCACGTCGGGCTTCGTCGAATGTTCCCCCCTGGAAGTCAGGTCGTTGCGGTTGTACCAGTCGCTTATGTCAAAGGCGAACAGCTCCGTGTAGGGCGAAACGTCCAGCACGACGGGCGAGGCATCCGTATCCATAGCGAAGCTGTAACCGTAGTTCACGTCAGCATCCTCGTCCTTGAAATAGTTGTGCGACCACTCAAAGCCGAAGAGCTTCTGGAAGTGGCTTGTCCTGTCCTCGTCTTTGAGCCGCTCCGTCCACCATGACGGGGCCTTGTCCCCCAGCTCCATATCCTCCAGCTTGTCGTAGGCAGAGACGACGGCGGCCTTTTCTTCGAGCGAAAGGCTGTCCTGCCTGTCATGGGTAATCTTGCCGTCTGCATACAGGCCGTGGGCCGTAAATACGCGCACTACCCTTCCGCACTGGCTGCGCAGGGTGACGGAGATGACGTTGAACGGTCCCCAGGTTGCAATCAAGAGGAAGGCCGCAAGGACAAGATAGCTCGCCTTCATGTAGCGTCCGCGCCTGACGAAGGGAAGCAGGCAGAAGATGACGCTCACGATGATATAGTACAGACTGGCGACCCGGCTTTCCGTAAAGCCGTATGCGTTCACGCGGATTGCATATGCGATGACCTGGAGGGGTATGAGCGGCAGGAAGAGCAGGTTACCCCACTTCTTAAAGAACTTCACCTTGTCTTCCAGGCTCACGTAGAAGATGAAGAAGAGGACGGTCGCGATGGAAACGAAGGGGTTTATCTGTCCAACCGGCATGCTGCGCGTCACCAGACACTTGAGCAGGTAGAAGTACAGGACTGCCAGCAGCACAAGGGTGACAGGAAAGAGCACGTAAGACATGATGACCGTGAAGGGCTTGGGAATGCGTATCTCTTTTTCCTCGCGGGCCGTATACGCGATGAACACGTTCACGCCGAACACCATGTAGGTAAAGCAGACCACCGCCAGGTAAGGCGTAGACGAGTCGAACTTGTAGATAAGCTGCTGGAATGCAACGACTACCAGCATCAGTCCGGACATGAGGCAGGACGAGGCGATCCCGGCGATTACGAGCGCGACGATGATATTGGGGGCGACCTGCGTTTCCTTCTGGATGAAGTGCAGCAGGAATATGGAGGCCGCAATCATCGCGAATACAAGGCCCAGGTAACGCATCCATATAACGGCCGCGTCAAAGTCCCTGAACAGGAAGAACACGAGCACACAGAGGGGAATGCTCAGTGCCTGCAGTACAAGTGAGGCAAGCGAGCAGTTCCGTCTTCCGAGTTCCCTCTGGAAGGGTGAGAGCTGCATCTTCCCGTCGTAGGACTTTGCCAGGCAGATGCAGAGCATGCCCGCCAGGAATGCGAACACGGCGACGAATATGGAGGCCACGCACCAGCGGCCGCACAGTTTCACGAATGCCTCGGAGGCATCACGCAGCGCCTCCACCTGATGGGAGTCCCCCCCGAACGTCTCGCGGGCCTCGTCGATCCGCTTATCCCAGAATTCGTTGCCCGCGCTGGAAAGCACCGCAAATACGGCTGCAGCGAAGCTCCACACGAGCGTCCCCGGAAAGTTCCGCACCGACTTCTTAAGCGCGGCAATCAGTTCCTTCAGTATGTTCATTTCCTTCATTTCTCCTTATTTCAGAATCGTTATCTCAACGCGGCGGTTGGCGGCCTTGCCTTCCTCCGTGTCATTGTCGGCAACAGGACGGGTAGCTCCCAGTCCCTTGCAGATGAACTGCTCAGCCTTTACACCCCGTGCAGCCAGGGCTTCTGCAACGGCACGGGCACGGGACAGGGACAGGCGTTTTTCACCGGCGCTCTTATGCGTGTCGGCGGTATGGCCTTCCACCAGATACTGAGAATCGGGGGCAGCCTTAAGAATGCGGGCAATCTGGTCCAGCAGCTCCTCCTGACCGGGCATCAGTTCCGCGCTGTCGCTCTTGAACTGGAGCTTGCGGATAACGAGCTTCACCCCGTCCGGGGTCTCCTGTACGGTTGCAGCAGAGCTGTTGCCAGAGGCTACGGAGGCATCTTCCTTTCCGCCTGTCCCGGACTTCCCGCCAGTTCCAGGCTTTTTTCCTCCGGTGACAACGCCGGATGCACGGCCCGCAGAACTGCTCCCGTTTCCCGCTGCCGCAATGACCTCACGGCTGCTGTAGGCCGGGGGGTATCTGGTAAAGAGCGAGATGGTCCCCTTCAGGCGGACGGTCTGCCCGCCTTCATATATGAAAGTCTCGTCAACGGTATCGCGAATGACGAGCGCGTTCCCCTGTTTCTTGCTGATGATTATCGTCGCCTTGTGACTGCCGTCTGCTTTCTGTAAAGCCGCGTCCCCGTCAGGATCGATGAAGGAGAGGCCGTAACGGGTTGCCCACCGGGCCTCCAGCACGTACACGTCCTCGCCGTTATACACATCGTCACGGACATAAGTGTATTCCACGAGAATCGGCATACGGGTAACAGTCCCGTTGTTCTGCGGATCCACGGCCCGCTCTGCCTGTGCCACCCACTTGTCGCCAAGCTGTATCTTTTTCGTGCTGTACGCAGGGAAGCTCCGGAACGCCGGATAGCCGTTGTCCTCCAGCATGACCAGATTGCCTTCCGGCGTAATCTTGAACGAGGAGTCTATCGCCGTATGGATGCCCTCGCGAACCCGCTTCCTGTCGCGCTTGGTCTCCTCCACGACATAGAAATTGCCCTCATACAGGCGGTTCCCGTCCGCATCCGCCCCCCTGTCGGCGACATAGGACTGCAGCTCGCGGCTCAGAAGGCCCGTGAACTGCCCGTTGTCATAGCGGAGCAGGTCAGTCCGCTCCACAAGGATGTAGCTTCGCCCGCCATGGTAGGCAAGGCTTACGGCTTCCTCCGCCCGGGCCCCGGTACAGGTCCCGGCAGCCATGAGGAAGGTTATAATAGAAAGAAAAGCAGCATGCCCCTTCATGCTCCTTTAAACCCATCTGGCCGGAAAAGGTTATAAACGGCCGGAGAACGCGTGAAGGCCTGCGATTTGCGGCGGCCGGAACCGACGAGAGCGTCCCTGCTCAGCGGCATAAAAAAGCCGGGCGGACGCGTGGTCTGCCCGGCTTGCGGTATCTATCCAGCCGATGCCCGATAGCCGATATTCGTTTAGATTCCGTTGAAGTGCGTGTTCACCTTGTCCAGCACGTAGGCGCGGAAGTCCTCAAGTGAGAAGGTCTTCTGCTCCAGGCCGCTGGAGAAGCGGAAGCGGACGGTCACGGTGTTCTCATCCCGCTCCTTGGCCCCGACGACGAGGATGTAGGGGGTCTTGTGCTCCCCGGAAATCATCTTTATCTTGGCCTTCATGTTGCTGTCATCGGTGTAGGCGTTGGCACGGATGCCCGCTTCGCGCAGGAAGCCTTCGACCTTGCGCGCGTAGTCGTCAAAGTCGTTGCCGACCGGGACCACCGCCACCTGCTCGAAGTGCAGCCAGGTGGGGAAGGCTCCCGCGTAGTTCTCGATGAGGATTCCCAGGAAGCGCTCCAGCGAGCCGAGCACCGCGCGGTGCAGCATGACCGGGTGGTGCTTCTGGTTGTCCGAGCCGATGTAGGTCGCGTCCAGGCGTTCGGCGGAAGGCAGCTGGTAGTCCAGCTGGATTGTGCCGCAC
>CADBRC010000292.1 GCA_902796985.1 uncultured Spirochaetaceae bacterium | reverse complement strand
TTGGTCGTCATGCTGTCCGCGACGGCAGGAGTCCCGCCCGTAAGGAAGAAAATCGCGCCGAAGTTGTTGATGTTGTGCGTGAAGCTCATGATGATCAGCGGCATCGTCTGGTAGAGGACGAGCGGCAGGGTTATCTTGCGCAGGATCTGGGAGTTGTTAGCCCCGTCAATGCGGGCGGCCTCGTACAAATCCTCGGAGATGGCCGTCATCGTGCCGGTCGTCAGCATCATGAAGTAGCCGAAGCCCGCCCAGAGGTTCAGGACAACGCACATCACCTGCGCGAGCGTTGGATTTGACAGCCAGGGGATGGCCGTCTCGGGAGACAGCCATCCGAGGGCCTGCAGGGTACGGTTTACGATTCCGAATTTGCCGTTAAGCATGTTCTTCCAGACGAGCATCGTGATGACGGACGGAACCGCATAGGGCAGGATGAAGATGAACTGGAACACACCCTTAAAGTGAATCTTGCTCTGCTTGAGCGTGACCGCGACCAGAAGGCCGCCGAAGTAGCACGTCGCCGTTGACAGCACGCCCCAGACGAGCGTCCACGTGGCTATGCGGGCAAAGCCCTTGGACCAGTTGCTTCCGCCTCCCATCAGGTCCTTGAAGTTCTGTACCCCTACCCAGTCTACGGTATTATTGGGCGTGATGTGGTTTGGCGCAGAATAATTGGTGAACGCGACCGCCACCGAGAACACGAGCGGGACGACGACGAATACGAGCAACAGGACGACGCAGGGGGCAAGACCCACGATGGGGAATGCGCCGTTGGCCGTCTCGGAAAAGCTCTTCTTGGGGAATCTCTTTATCCTGCAATATTCTTTGTAGGACTTCCTCGCGCTCTTCACGGATATGACGTATACCGCGACGAAGATAGCGATGAGGGCGAGCGTCAGGATTCCGTCAATCAGCATGAAGATGGAATTGCTGCGCTGCTTGACGGGAAGCTCCGGCTGGGGGAAGCCCAGCGTCACCAGGTCATAGAGCTTTTTGAGCGTGAATGGTATGAGCACCAGGAAGAAGACTTCCAGCGCAGCGTAGGCCGCCCCCTTCACCCGCTCCTTGAGGTAGAGGATATGTGAGAGCCCCATGAAGCAGGCCGCCGTTCGCGTCACCTTCGCCTCGGAGCTTCCGTCCGTGTTAAGCATGTTTCCCCCTGTAAAAGATGCGGCCCTTCCGGCAAGAAAAATAAAACCCGATGGAAGGGCCGCGCTATCCACCGGGCTCTGTCAAGAAACCGTTATTTCTTTATGATCGCGGCATCGCAGGCATCAAGCTCAGCCTTCACGTCTGCACCGTTCCAGATGTTCTTGGAGGTATTGCCCATCGTGTCCCAGAACGCGCCCATCTCGGGGATTGACGGCATGGGGAAGGCGTAGTCCAGCTGCTTGAGGAAGCCGGAGATGTACTTGCTGGAGACCGGCGTGTCGATTGACGGCATGGCCCCCGTCAGGTCAAAGCGGAGCTGCTGCATCTCGGGGGTCAGCAGGAACTTCGCAAAATCAGCTGCCTCGGCAGGGTGCTCGGAGTAGGCGCTGACCTGCATGGAGCGGGTTCCGCTGAAAGAGGCGGACGGCGTGCTTTCGCCCGGCAGTGACGGAAGGGGGGCGACGCCGAAGTCAATTCCGGCATCCTCGAAGGGGCGGACGTTCCACAGGCCGGTGATGTGCATGGCGGCATTGCCGGACTGGAAGGCCGCATCGCAGGTCGCAGTCGTCAGGTCATCGGCAGAAACGTCGAGAACCTTGCGCAGGGACTGGAAGAACTTCATTCCCTCGACGGCGGCAGTGGTGTTCAGATAGGACGTGGACGTATCGGTTCCCGTACTGCCGAACAGGCGGTTTCCCTTCTCCGTGGTGAAAATTATCGTATAATAGCCGTTTCCGACATCCATGACGAAGCCGTACTTTCCCTTGTTCTTGGCATTGAAATCCTTGACCCAGATGGACAGCTGATCCCAGCTTTTGGGAACATCGCTCTCGCTGATGAGGGCCTTGTTGTAGAAGAGGGCGTAGGTCTCCGCGCTGACGGGATAGCCGTACATCGTCCCCTCATAGGTAAGGGCCTGAGAACAGGCTCCCAGAACGGACTTCTTCACGCTGTCGGCATTGACAGTCGGAAGGACATGGCCGCCGGTCACCAGCTCGCCGAGCTTATCGTGAGGGGCCGCAAAGAGATCAGGACCGACACCGGCGGGTCCGTCCAGGGCAATCTGCCCGGATGCATCACCCAGTTCCACGTTGACGAATTCAATCGTCACGTTCGGATGCTGTTTGGTATACGCCTCACCTGCTTTCTTGATGAACTCGTCCGGTCCCTGCAAAGACTCCCAGACTTTGAGCGTTATCTTCTCGGGCGCAGCGGAGCCAGCAGATGAGGATGAGGAGCCGCCCGCAGCCGCCGGCTCCTTCTTGCCGCATGACGCGAACGCAAGGGCCAAAGCCGAGACTGCCGCGACAGTTAAAAATGCATTCCTTTTCATAAAAAAATCCTCCGGATTCCATAGTTAGGTTTAAGGTAAAATCCCTATGGCTATTCTTCTATCTTAGCACTGCTTGGAGGAATCGTCAAACCATTTATCTCAAAAAAGGCTGCCGGAGTAACTATCGTTATGTCCTATGGAATTTTCTACAATTTTTTCCTTGCCGCCCTGCTTCTGCAGGTGCTGCTCCTTCAGGCTGTTGCGTTCCCAGAAGACCCCGTCCCTGTAGCCCTGGATCTCCCTGTCCCCGTCAGCCAGACGGAGCCGCTTTGCGGCATACAGGCAGTATTCCCCGTTCAGTTCCACCCCGCAGTACTGGCGGCCGAGTTTCTTTGCAACGACGGCGGCAGTTCCCGAACCAAGGAAGGGGTCAAAGACCATATCGTCCGGCCGGGAGGACGCAAGGATGAGCTTGGCGTAGAGCTTCTCGCTTTTTTGGGTAGGATGGTCGGTGTTTTCCGGCATGGACCAGAAGGGAACGGAAATGTCGTCCCAGAAGTTGGAGGGGCAGGTCAGGCGGAAGTTTCCGTCCTCGCACTCCTCCCAGTCCTTAGGCCTGCCGTCCACCCGGTAGGGGGCGAGAACCTTCCGCCGCATCTTGACGGCATCAAGATCAAAGTAGTAATTGTCCGGATCCTTCACGGCAAACCAGATGTCTTCCATTGAATTCTTCCAGTTGCCCTTGGCCCCCCTCCCCTTCTCCCGCTGCCAGGTAATGCGGTTCAGCACGGTCAGATTCCGCTCCAGCACGCGCTGCATGGCAGAGCTGCACTTCCAGTCACCGCAGAGGTAGAGGCTGCCGCCCGCCTTGAGCTTACCGCACACGGCGGGAAGCCATGAGTCCAGGTAGGCCTCGTAGGAGGAATCCTTCATCGAGCTGAACTTCAGGCCGCCGAAGTCTTTGGTCAGGTTGTAGGGGGGATCGATGATGATGAGGTCGGCAAAGGCATCCGGCAGCAGGGGCAGGACGTCAAAGAGGTCGGCCTGTATGAGCTTGCCCGCCGGGTCCGGATTCTGCCGGAACTGACCCGCATCCACGATGTCCCCCCTGAGGTCCTCTCGTTCCTCCGGGGAAAGGGTCAGCGTTCTGTTGCGTCCCGCGCGGGGCTTTTCTTCCATAATAAATTATAGTATTGGTGTGTGCAGGACGGGGGCCGCAAGCGGCTCCCCGCCCCAACAATTATCTTTATCTCGGCAGGCTCTTTACAGGCTGTTGTCAGCCAGCGGCTGGCCACATCCTACATGTTCTGCTTCCCAGGCCTGGGCGATGCGGAGGATCCGCTCCTCGCTGAACATCGGTCCCGCGAACTGGATGCCGACCGGCATGGAGTCGCTGTCACCGCGGGCCGCAGCCTTGGCGAACTCGCCGTCAAAGCCCCTGGTGATTCCGGCCTCAACGCCCGTCCCCGCCGTGTGGCCGCAGGGAACAGAGATGGAAGGAATGCGGGCCAGGTTCACGAAAACCGTGAAGAGGTCGCTCAGGTACATCTCAAGCGGATCGTCCACCTTCTCGCCCAGCTTGAAAGAGGCGGTCGGGCAGGTCGGACAGAGGATAATGTCGTAGCTCTCGAAGAGCTTGGCAATCTCCCGCTGGATCCTCGCACGAACAGACATG
>CADBRC010000291.1 GCA_902796985.1 uncultured Spirochaetaceae bacterium | reverse complement strand
CAAGGGTAAGCAGGGACGCTTCAGGCAGAACCTGCTCGGAAAGCGCGTTGACTATTCCGGCCGTTCCGTTATTGTCTGTGGTCCTGAGCTCAAGCTCTGGCAGTGCGGTCTTCCTGAAAAGATGGCACTGGAGCTGTTCAAGCCCTTCCTGCAGAAGAAGCTTGTTGACAAGGGCGTCGTCTTTAACATCAAGAAGGCAAAGACGCTCGTTGAAAGCGAAGCTCCTGAGGTCTACGCGATTCTTGACGAGGTTGTGCGCGAGCACCCCGTCATGCTCAACCGCGCACCGACCCTGCACCGTCTGGGAATCCAGGCCTTTGAGCCGGTGCTTGTTCCCGGTAAGGCACTCAAGCTGCACCCGCTTGCCTGTAAGGCGTTCAACGCAGACTTTGACGGTGACCAGATGGCTATTCACGTGCCGCTGACGCAGGCCGCCCAGATGGAATGCTGGACCCTCATGCTGTCCGCCCGCAATCTGCTTGACCCGGCAAACGGAAACTCAATTGTCTATCCGTCTCAGGATATGGTTCTGGGAATCTACTATATGACCAGCATTAAGCCGGGTGCAAAGGGAACGGGCAAGCTGTTCAGTTCAACCGACGAGGTCCGCCTTGCGGCTGCTTCCGGTGCCATTGAATGGCAGGCTGAGATTAAGCTGCACCGGAATGTGCTGAACAAGCAGGTGCATGCCGATCCGAATCCCGATTCTGCGTATGTGCTGACGTCTGCCGGCCGCCTCCGCTTTAACGAGGCGATGCCCGACGAGGTTGACTACTACAACGAGCAGATGAACGACAAGAAGCTTCGTTCGATGATCGAGGATGTGTACCACGCAAAGGGTGCCTGGCTGACGATTAAGATGCTCGACGCGATTAAGGATGTCGGCTACAAGAACGCGACCTTCTTCGGCGCAACGCTTTCGATGGATGATATCCTTGTTCCGGAGGAGAAGAAGACCATCGTTGAAGAAGCGGACAAGAAGGTTGAAAAAATCGTCAGGCAGTACTCTGACGGTGTCATTACCCAGAGTGACCGCTATGACCGCGTCATCGATGTCTGGACCAAGGCGAATGACAAGCTGACCAACATCATGATGGACAACCTTGCGAAGGACAAGGACGGCTTCAATACGATTTACATGATGGCGACGTCCGGTGCCCGCGGTTCCAAGAAGCAGATTTCTCAGCTTGCCGCAATGCGCGGCCTGATGCAGAAGCCGAACGGCGACATCATTGAGCTGCCGATCCGTGCAAACTTCAAGGAAGGCCTTTCGGTTATCGAGTTCTTCATTTCGACGAACGGTGCCCGTAAGGGTCTGTCTGATACGGCTCTTAAGACTGCAGACGCAGGATACATGACCCGCCGTCTGGTCGACGTTTCGCAGAATGTCGTCGTCAACGAGGAAGACTGCGGTACGATTAACGGCATTGACTATACCGCCATCAAGGATGGAGAGACGGTGGTCGAGTCGCTGGCGAGCCGCATTGAGGGCCACTACTCAATCGAGCGTGTCCTTGACCCTGTTTCCGGCGAGCTTTTGTGCGATGTGAACCAGTACATTGACGAGGAGCTGGCAAAGAAAATCGATAAAGCCGGTGTCGAAAGCGTCCGCCTGCGCACGGTATTGACCTGCGAGAGCCGCTACGGCATCTGCGTCAAGTGCTACGGCAAGGACCTTGCCCGCAATAAGCTTGTTGAAGTCGGTGAAGCGGTCGGAACGATTGCAGCCCAGTCTATCGGACAGCCGGGTACCCAGCTGACCCTCCGTACTTTCCATACGGGTGGTGCTGCTGAAACGACGTCTGACGATAACAGCATCAAGATGAAGTACGATGTCTACGTGAAGAGTGTCACCGGCCGCAAGACGAAGGATAAGCTCGAAAGCGACGAGTATCCGGGCTACGTTGTGAAGGGGACGGGCGACTGGCTCTTTACCCGCCGCGGCCTTATGGTCGTCACGAAGCTGTTTGGCCGCTACACGGTTGAAGGCAGCGACGAGATTGTCGTAAAGGACGGTGCCTATGTCCGCAAGGATAACGTCATCATCCGCCGTAAGGGACAGGATATACTTGCCTCTGATTCTGGATTTGTGATGCTGAAGGACGGGGGTAAGACCCTCTACCTGGTCGGTAAGGACCAGAACATCACGATCGAAAACGGTTCGACGATTTACAAGGATTTTGTCAAGGCAGACTGCGTTGTGTCCGGCGGTACTCCTGTCGGTAAGTTTGAGGCGCACAACGAGCCGATTATCGCCGAGCAGTCCGGTATCATCCACTACGAGGACATCATTGAGGGCGAAACCCTTGAGTCCAAGAAAGACGAAGATACCGGCAACGTTAACAAATATATCAGTGCTCTGCACCTGGACACGAAGCAGCCGCGCATTATCATTTCCGATGATGCCGGTAACGAGCTCGGAAGCTACTACATGCCTACGGGAGCCCGTTTGCGCGTAAAGGATAAGCAGAGTGTTTCTCAGGGAGACGATCTTGCTTCCATTACGAAAGCAGCGACGAAGGCGAACGACATCACGCTCGGTTTGCCGCGTGTTTCCGAACTGTTTGAGGCCCGTAAACCGAAGGATCCGACCGTGCTTGCGAAGATTGCCGGTACCGTCAAGTTCGGTAAAATCGTGAAGGGTAAGCGGACAATTAAGGTTGAGGGTGAATACGATCGGAAGATTGACCACCTGATCCCGATGACGAAGCGGCTTCTTGTCCGCGACGGTGACTGGGTTGAGGCT
>CADBRC010000290.1 GCA_902796985.1 uncultured Spirochaetaceae bacterium | reverse complement strand
TGAACAGAATACAGAGAAAGTACTTCCGCAGCACAGAGGATGAAAAAATCGAAGAATTGAGGCGGTCAGCCTGTCTCATACTCTTCCTTAAGTCCTCCGCCGTCGCCGACGACGCATCTGTCCGCAGCACGTCAATCGTCACAGGCATAAGCGAGGAGAAGCTCTTTTTCATGATGTCGGAGCTTAAGGAAAAGATTGCAATGAAGATATCCCGGAGGCAGGAGGCCGGCAGTGCGCGGGACAAAGCCTTCTACCTGAGGAGGAAATACCGTATTCAAGACAAAAAGCTTGACAGCGGAGGCTTACTGCAGCAAAGGGTAAGCCAGCTTCTCCGAACGCAGAGCGAGCGCTGGGAAAAAGACAACCGGCGGCTGGCGGCGGAAGGCAGGGCCGCCCCGTCCAACAAGGAAATAGGGGAACTCCTCAACGTATCGGAACGAAAAGTCGCCTACATCCTCAAGACGGCCCGTCAGAAGATAGACGAGATACGGAAGAGAACATAGACTTTCACTCCTATTTTTCTTTTCCCAATATCTGCCTGACCGTTCCGAGCAAAGTCTTGATGTTGTCCGTCCTGTGGAAGGCAAGCAGCAGGATTGCATTCGGCACGATAAGGCAGACGGCAAGGCGGGCAGCCAGCGCCAGGATTCCCCCGCCGCTGATACGGGCACACAGCATGTATGCCGCAGCTGCCGCTCCCGCCGCAAGAATGGAGAAACCGATGTATTTCACCGCGTAGCGGACGGGAGACCGGTGGAAGTAGCAGCGGAACAGAACAAAAAGGTCCGAAGGCAGTGTTATGACCGCGATGGAAAACGCAGTCGCAAACAGGACACCCTGCACCCCCCAAAGGCGTATGCAGATGATGTCTAAGATAACGTTCACCAGCATCTCGACAAGCGGAGTCCAGCGGTTCTCCCAGTAAATGCCGGTTATGTCCTTCGTCATCTCCAGCATTCCCCCTATGGTCGTGACGAAAAACAGGACCGCACTCGCCACCGCCGCCGTCAGGGGCAGCAGCATATCCTCCCCGACCCACAGCCTGACAAAAGGCTGATAGAGGCAGACGAGGCAGGAAGAGCAAAATGCCGCAATCCAGAAGAACATGAAAGACAGGAGGTCAAACAGCCCGTACTTCCGCTCATCGTTTTCCAGCGCAAAGTAATTCCCTATGCTCCCCTTTATGGAGGAGATGATTATGCCCGTCGCTGCCTGGGGGATGACGAGGATAACGCTGTAAACGTTGTATTTCGCGGAGACAACAAGCCCCAGGAAAGATGAAATGAAGATAACATCTATGTATGAACGGCTCGCATTGCGGAACCGTGCCAGTGCAACCCCGGATACCCGTTTGATGAAGGGCCCGTAAAAGTCCTTTGGCAGTTTTCCTTCCGGTTTGAAGTCGGGGAACTTCCTGTCCGTCACGATCCTGTAGCTGAGGCTTCCCAGGACAGAGAAGACGGGGAAACAGACCGCGAAAAGGAAGTAGTTCTTAAAGGCCACAAGAATCACAATCTGCGAGGCATAGAGGAAGAGGAAGTTCAGCAGCAGGACCTTCTGATGAATCGAGAACTGCTGGGAAACCACCACAAGCGGCCGCCTGGGGGGATACAGCAGATAGGAACACACCGTGTCCAGGAGATAAAGCAGGAAGATGAGGTAGATGTTTACCCCTGCCGGAGGCTCGCCTTCAATCATGTGGCCCAGGAAGGGCATGACGGCGAGGCCGAGCAGCAGGATTACCAGCGCGACTATCTTGTAGAGCCGCCGGTAGAGGGACAGAAGGGCATTCACCCGTTCCCTGTCGTTTTCGGCAAAGGGCTTGTAGAGGTTGTAGGAGATGGCTGTATCCATTCCCATTTCGGCCAGGTTGAGCGTTCCGAGGACGGACTGGCACAGGCCGCTCAGCCCCAGGTATTCGGCTCCGATTTTCTTTATGAGCAGCGTCCGTATGACGAAGCCCATCAGGGTGGAGACCAGCGTGTACAGAGCGGACCAGAATGCATTCCTGATGCTGTGGGACTGTCTTTCTGTCATAGGGGCTATACTAGCACGGATTATTTGAGCTTGTAAACATACATTCTTCCCTCTTTCCGCCGCTCCATAAGCCCCATTTTAGCGTAAACCCAGAGCATCAGCGCAGCGTCATTGGCAGTCAGCTTCACACCTGCGTCCTTGAGAGCCTTGCAGAAGCTGCCCCGGTAGAACTCGCCGTCCAGACCTTTGGGCAGGAGAGCCTTCCAGCTCCGCTTGCCGTGGAAGCTTGTCACCGCCCCAATCTCCTGCACCCGCTTGCCGGTTTTGAGCCAGTCCCGCCTGAACCGTCTCCTCCCGTTCTGGGACTGCACCTTCCCTTCGGTCTGCCGCCGCTCTTCGATGACGGAAAGCTCCACCGCGTCCAGGTAGAAATATGAGGAAAGGAGGAAGGGGGCAAGGGCTGTCAGCTCCCGGAATGACGTGTATATGCTCTGGTGTTTGGGACTCTTCGTCAGCTTTATGCTCCCGTCCAGCAGGCGGGTCTCTATGCGCTTGTCTTTTACGATGGGCCAGACAACCGTAATCTTTTTCCTTTTACCGGTGAAGTAACCTATCTTTTCCTTCAGGTGCCCCAGGTTCTGGGTCTGTACCTCTATGACGTTCCCATCCGCCGTCTTTATATCAACGATGTAGGGGCCGTATTCAGCCTCCAGCTCGCAGCCCTCGTTGTTCTCCTTATACAGGCTTTTGAGGACGCGGTGCAGTTCGCTTTCGTTGAGGGTGTTTATCGACATGACTGTACATGCAAAATGCGGGCTGCCGAACCGCCTGAACGGCCCGGACAGCCCGCATTCATCTTTGGATACTGCCGTTAGATGAGCAAGCCGGCGAAAGTCTTGAGGGCCGGATCCATCTTGTCAGAAAGGACGGCCTTTGCCAGGACCTTGCCCAGCTGGACTCCCTCCTGGTCAAAGGAGTTGACGTTCCAGAGGAAGCCCTGGAACATCACCTTGTTCTCGTAGTGAGCGAGCAGGGCTCCAAGGCTCTCGGGCGTCAGCTCGTCACCGTAAATCAGGCTGGAAGGACGGCCGCCGGCAAAGAACTTGTTGGGGTTCTCGTCGTCCTTGCCGCATGAGAAGGCGACAATCTGGGCAACCACGTTGGCGCAGAGCTTCTTCTGGCTGGTGGAATCCTGAATGACGACATCCTTTCCGGTCTGCCCCTTCCTGAACGCGATGAACTGGAGGGGGATGATGTCGGTGCCCTGATGGAGCAGCTGGTAGAAGGAGTGCTGGCCGTTCGTTCCCGGCTCACCGAAGATGACAGGACCGGTCACGTACCCGATCTTCTGACCGAAGCGGTTGACGCTCTTTCCGTTGGACTCCATGTCCAGCTGCTGCAGGTGGGCAGGGAAGCGGGACAGGGCCTGCGAATAGGGAAGTACAGCCGTTGAGGGGTAGCCCTGCACGTTGCGCTCATAGAGGCCGATCAGCGCGTCCATCATGGCGGCGTTCCTGGTCACGTCCTTTTCGGTCGCCTTCTTGTCCTCTTCTGCGGCACCCTTAAGGAATGCATCGAACACCTCCGGGCCGAATGCCAGGCTGAGGATTGCACCTCCGACGGCGGAAGTGGAGGAATAGCGGCCGCCGATATAGTCGTCCATAAAGAAGGCAGCCAGGTAGTCGGGACTCTTCGCCAGGGGAGAAGTCTCGCTCGTGACGGCAATCATGTGCTTGGAAGGGTCAAGCCCCGCATTCTTGAGGAAGTCGTTGACAAAAGACTGGTTGGTCAGCGTCTCAAGCGTCGTACCGCTCTTGGAGACGAGTATGAAGATGGTCTTGGCAAGATCCAGAGAAGCAAGCACGGCAGCCGCATCGTCAGGGTCGACGTTGGAAATGAAGTGTGCGTCCATCTTGAAGCAGCCCTTCGCCTTCGCCCAGTTCTCCAGAGCGAGGTACATGGCGCGGGGGCCCAGGTCAGAGCCGCCTATACCGATCTGGCAGACGGACGTGTATTTCTCGCCCTTCTCGTTGACGATCTTACCGGAGTGCACGTCCCCGGCGAAAGCTGCAATCTTCTTCTGCTGCTCGACGTAGAAGCTCCGCTTGTTCGTGCCGTCAGCCGTCACGTCCTTGCCAAGCTGGCCGCGGGTCAGCTGGTGCAGGACCATTCGCTTCTCGCCGAGGTTTATGACCTCCCCGTTATACAGGGCCTCGTACTTGCCGGTCAGGTCAGCCTCGTCCGCAAGCTTCTGGAAGACATCGACAATCTGGCCGTCAACCTGCTTTGCGGCGTAGTTGTAGGTCAGGCCGCCGCCCATCTGAATTGAGCACTTGCCTATCCGTTCCACCGCACCGGAGCCGGACAGCTCCTTTGCGACGGATACCCTGCCTTTGAGAGACTGGAGCTTCTTGAAGCTCTCCAGCGTGTCCAGGTTGTTCCAAGAGATAGATGTAGACATAAAAACCTCTAGTAATGCGAAATTTATTCCTGTACACTATATCAAAGTTCGCCAATTTGTGCTATAATCGACCGTATCGGAAGAGGAGTTTTTCCCATTTTTATTTTTTACATAGGAGGAAGATATGCTTGTCAGTCTTATCATCAGTATTCTGGTTGGAGCCTTGATCGGATGGCTGGCCGGAATGTTTATGGGCAGTTCCCACGGATTCTGGTTCACGGCCCTGCTGGGAATCGTCGGAGGCGCGCTCGGCAACTGGCTTGCGGGGCTGCTCGGAATCAGCTTTGCAGGCTTTATCGGCCAGGTCATCATCGGCGTAATCGGTACCTGCATCCTGATTGCGATTGTCCGGGCCATCATGGGCAAGAAGTTCTAGCATTATGGCCGTGACCGGAATGCATCACGGCCAGCACCAGAAAAAGTGTCGTCCGACACCGAAAAAAGTGTCGTACGGCACCGAGAAAAGTGTCGCCCGACACCGAAAAGAGTGCCGTACAGCACCGAACAGAGTGTCGCCCGACACCGAAAAAAGTGCCGTACAGCACCGAACAGAGTGTCGCCCGACACCGAAAAAAGTGTCGGACGGTATAGGTGTATCCCTTTCCATCATAAGGCACAGCGCTACGCACCTGCTTGCGCTGTGTGTATTGCAAATCCCCGCTTTTTCTTCTATAATAGCCCCTTATGAGCGAAATCAAAGGTCTACCTGCAAAGAGCAACAATAGAAGGCTTGTCACGTCTGCCCTGCCCTACGTGAACAACATCCCCCATTTGGGAAACGTCATCCAGACCCTTTCTGCGGACGTGTTCTCCCGCTTCTGCCGGAGCCGCGGCTACGAGACGATGTTCGTCTGCGGTACGGACGAGTACGGAACGGCGACGGAAACAAAGGCCCTTGAGGAGCACAAGACCCCCCGGGAGCTGTGCGACTACTACTTTGAGCAGCACCGCGAGATATATGAGTGGTTCGGCATCAACTTTGACAAGTTCGGGCGCACCTCCAACGAAGAATGCACGGAGATAACCCAGCTCTTCTTCAAGGAGCTGGACAAGAACGGCTACATCACCGAACACACGAACAAGCAGCTCTACTGTCCCAAATGCGAACGCTTCCTGGCCGACCGCTTTGTCTACGGAACCTGCCCCAAGTGCGGCTACGAGGACGCGCGCGGCGACCAGTGCGACAAGTGCGGTTCCCTGCTCGACCCGGTGGAGCTGAAAAACCCCCGCTGCTCCAGCTGCGGTTCCACCCCCCTCGTAAAAGAGACAAAGCACCTCTACATCAACCTGCCCGCCATCTCCGACAAGCTGGACGCATGGATGAAGCAGGCGAGCGTGGACGGCCGCTGGTCGGAGAACGCGATAAACATCACCAAGGCCTGGATCCGCGACGGGCTCAACGAGCGCGCCATAACCCGCGACCTCAAGTGGGGCATCCCCGTTCCCAAGGAGGGCTACGAAGACAAGGTCTTCTACGTCTGGTTCAACGCCCCCATCGGCTACCTTTCAATCACCAAGCAGCTGGAGGACGAGCTGAAGGCGGCGGGCAAGCCCTCCTTCGACTGGAAGGACTGGTGGCTTCCCGAGGAGAGCGAGAACGGCAAGGACAAGCTCCCCATCCAACTCTTCCAGTTCATCGGCAAGGACAACATCCCCTTCCACACGGTGGTCTTCCCCTGCACCCAGCTGGGCAGCGGGCGCAACTGGACCAAGCTCTACCACATGTCATCGACCGAGTTCCTGAACTACGAGGACGGCAAGTTCTCCAAGAGCCGGGGAATCGGCGTGTTCGGAACCGACGCCAAGGAGTCCGGCATCAAGGCCGACGCATGGAGATTCTACATCTTCTACAACCGGCCCGAGAAGCAGGACTACCAGTTCACCTGGAGGGAGTTCCGCGAGAAATACAACAGCGAGCTGATCGGCAACCTGGGCAACCTGGTCAACCGGACCCTGCTCTTCGTCAGCAAGTACTACGACGG
>CADBRC010000289.1 GCA_902796985.1 uncultured Spirochaetaceae bacterium | reverse complement strand
GCATGGCTCAAGGCGAACCGCCCCGCCGAATTCATGGCGGCAAACCTGACCAACGAAATTACCTCCACCGACAAGCTGCCGGAGTACATCGAGGAAGCCCGCAAGATGGGCATAGAGGTAGACCCGCCGGACGTGAACCGCTCGGATGAGGTTTTTGACGTGGTGGACGGCAAAATTGTATTCGGCCTCATGGGAATCAAGGGCATGGGCCAAGGCTCCGCCGAGATGATCGTGAACGAGCGGAACAAAAACGGGCCCTACAAGTCTTTCATCGACTTTATGGACAGGCTTGACGGAGCGGAGATAAACAAACGTGTCCTTGAGTGCCTCATCAAAACCGGGGCCTTCGACAAGCTCGGCAAGAACCGAGCGACGCTCCTCGCCAACTACGAGGCCGTGATGAAGTACGAGGAGAAGAAGCGGGAAGGAACGGAGTTCGGGCAGGCAAGCCTCTTCGGAGATGCGGGCATACAGGAATTCGAGGACTACAAGTTCGAGGATGTCGAGGACATGCCCCGCATGGAAGAGCTGAACATGGAGAAGGAGCTCATCGGCTGCTACGTCTCCGGCCACCCGCTTGACAGCTGGCGCAAGCTCATTGAAAGCTGCGCTACGGTAAACAGCGAGAACATTGAGCGGCTCGGCAAAGAGGACAAAGCCCTCAGGGATTCACTTGCGGCAAGCGGGCAGAAGCCCTGGCAGATGAAGAATGTCGGAAAGAGCCATATCGCAATCGGTATGATTCAGGGATTCCGCACGATCATGACCAAGAAGGGCGAGCAGATGTGCTTCTCCAAACTGGCCGATTTCAAAGGAACCATCGACATAACTTTCTTCCCCAAGGTCTGGGAGGAGCTGAAGGACAAGGTTGAAGACGGAGGGGTATACGCGCTCAAAGGCAAAGTAGACGGCAGCCGGGAGCAGCCGAGCCTTCTGGTGGACAGCCTGGAAGACCCCAAGACGCTCGGCGAGCGGGCGATACGGGAGCTGCACATAGAACTTGAGAGCGCTTTCTCCAATGCGGGCGACATTGCCCCGCTGAAAGACGTACTGCTCAGCGCGCAGGGCAACTGCAACGTGTTCTTCCATCTGGACGTGGACGGAAAAAGTTTCATCGTCAAAGGAAACTCTCAGATGCTTGCGCCCAGTACTGCCGACTTCCTGCAGCAGCTCAAGGATCAGCCGCTGGTCAAGGAAGTGTGGACGGAATAACCCCGCTTCCCCTCAATTACAATTCTATATATACAATTCCATAAAAACAAAAAGCCGGGAGCTCCGCCAGTGTGCTGGCAAAAACTCCCGGCCTTTTTTTGGAGGCTGCAGGTTGCAACACCCGCAGCCGCATTCTTAATTAATTAGTCCCTTGACTTGGGCTTGCGGCCCCTCTTTGCTCCGCTCGTGGTCTTTGCAGAAGCCTTGCGGCCGCGAGTAGAGGTCTTCTTCTCGGCAGTCTTGCGACCGCGAGTAGAAGTCTTCTTCTCGGCAACCTTGCGGCCCCTCGCAGAAGTCTTCGTCTCGGCAGCCTTGCGGCCGCGCTTTGCAGGAGCCTTCTCTTCCTTCTCGGCAATTTCAGCCTTGATGACAGCCTGAGCACCGGCAAGGCGGGCAGCAGGAACGCGGAAGGGTGAGCAGGAAACGTAGTTGAGTCCGAGCTTGTAGCACAGCTCGATGGAAGCAGGGTCTCCACCATGCTCGCCACAGATGCCAAGGTGCAGGTCAGACTTGACGGAGCGGCCCTTATCCTCGGCAATCTCAATCATCGCACCAACGCCGTCAGCGTCAAGCGTCTTGAACGGATCGTTGTCCAGAACCTTCTGATCCAGGTAAGAGTCGATGAACTTACCGTAATCGTCGCGGCTGAAACCGAGCGTCGTCTGGGTAAGGTCGTTCGTACCGAAGGAGAAGAAGTCGGCGTACTCCGCAATCTGGTCTGCAGTAGCAGCGGCACGGGGGAACTCAATCATAGAACCAATCTGGAACTTGAGCCTGGTTCCCTTCCTCTCGTTAACGGCGGCAATCACAGCCTCGGCCTGGGCACGAATCTGCTTGAGCTCGGCGAAGGTCGTCACGTTCGGAATCATGATGCGGACATCATGATCGATTCCCTTGTTGTCCGCATCCACGGTCGCAAGGGCGATCGCCTCAACCTGCATCTCGTAAATCTCGGGATAGGTGATGGCAAGGCGGCAGCCGCGGTGTCCGAGCATCGGGTTGTGCTCGTTGAGCTCCGCGTACTTCTTGTTAATCGTATCCACGCTGTAGCCGAGCTTGCTCGCAAGAGCCTGAGCCTCAGCGGGGGTAGCAGCCTGAATGAACTCGTTGAGCGGTGGATCCAGGAGACGGATGGTGACAGGACGTCCCTCCATAGCCTTGATGATGCCGAAGAAGTCCTTCTGCTGGAGCGGAAGGATTTCCTTCAGGTTCTTCTTGCGGTCCTCGGTCGTCTCGGAGAGAATCATCTTCTGGAAGGAAGACAGCTTGGGCTCCTCAAAGAACATGTGCTCGGTGCGGCAGAGGCCGATACCGGCGGCTCCGAAGCGGAAAGCCTGGGGAGCTTCGTTCTGCTCTGCGTTCGCAAGAACCTCAAAGCCGTTGACCTTCTTGCCGGAAGCGGTGACGCGCTTGGAAGAAGCTCGAACCTCATCGGCCCAGCCGAGGAAGGTCTCAAGGTCGCCGGAAACAGAAGCGGGGGTAACGGGAATCGCATCGCCGTACACGTTACCGGTTGAACCGTCGATGGAAATGACATCGCCCTTGACGAACTTCTTTCCGCCGATGGTCACTTCATCCTTGCCGGTGAACACAACATCGGAGCATCCGCAGACACAGGGAGTTCCCATTCCGCGGGCAACGACGGCAGCGTGAGAGGTGCGTCCGCCCGTAGAGGTCAGGATGCCCTGAGCAACGTACATTCCGGCGATATCATCAGGAGAGGTCTCCTTGCGGACAAGGATAACCTTCTTACCGGCCTTGTCCCACTCGACAGCCTCTTCAGCGGTGAAGACAATCTGTCCGCAGCCCGCTCCCGGAGAAGCGTTAAGTGCGGATGCAAGCGGCGTAGAAGCCTTGAGAATCTTCGCATCGAACTGCGGGTGCAGGAGCTGATCAAGCTGATCGGGCTTGACGCGCATCAAAGCCTCTTTCTTCGTGATGAGCTTCTCGCCGACCATATCGACAGCCATCTTGACGGCAGCAGGTCCGGTGCGCTTTCCGTTGCGGCACTGGAGCATGAAGAGCTTGCCTTCCTGAACGGTAAACTCCATATCCTGCATGTCGTGGTAGTGCTTCTCCAGGCGGTCGCGGATCTTGGTGATTTCCTTGAAGATGTGCGGCTGCTGCTCCTCGAGGGCAGAAATGTCCATCGGGGTGCGGATACCGGCAACAACGTCCTCACCCTGTGCGTTGATGAGGTACTCTGCCATGAAGTGGTTCTCGCCGGTGGAGGGGTCGCGGCTGAACGCAACGCCGGTTCCGGAGGTGTCGCCCATGTTTCCGAAGACCATCGCCATGACGGTGACGGCGGTTCCCTTTATGACGCGCTCATCGATGTTGTTGAGCTTGCGGTAGGTAATTGCGCGGGGGTTCATCCAAGAACCGAAAACAGCTCCGATTGCAGCCCACATCTGCTTCTGGGGATCCTGCGGGAAGTCCTCGCCCTTCTCCCTCTTGTACATCGCCTTATACTTAGAGACGATTTCCTGAAGGTCTTCCGTAGAAAGCTCGGTGTCTTCCTTCACGTGAGCCTTCGCCTTCACTTCTGAAATGATTTCCTCGAATTTATCGTGGTCAACGCCCATTGCGACGTTGCCGAACATCTGGATGAAGCGGCGGTATGCATCCCACGCGAAGCGGGGATTGTTCGTCTTGTTTGCAAGACCAAGAACAGACTTGTCGTTAAGACCAAGGTTAAGGATGGTGTCCATCATGCCGGGCATTGACTCTGCGGCACCAGAGCGGACAGAAACAAGGAGCGGGTCCTTCTCATCGCCAAGCTTCTTTCCCATGGACTTCTCAAGCTTGGTAAGGTACTTCGCAACCTCAGCGTCAAGCCCTGCAGGATATTTCTTGCCGAGCTTATAATACTCCTGACAAACGTCAATAGAAATTGTGAATCCTGATGGAACCGGCAGGCTCAAAGGTTTTTTTGCCATCTGCGCAAGGTTAGCACCTTTTCCGCCGAGCAAGGGGCGCATTGATTCATCGCCTTCCGCGTCGCCATCACCAAAAAAGTAAACATACTTGGTCTTAGCCATTATGTCCTCCATGCATATATGTAGTGTCATTATAAACTTTATTCAGCTTGCCGTCAACAAATATTGTGGTTAAAAAAAGAAAAAGATATCAACAATAATAATTTTTTTTGAAAAAATATCGGATTAAAAAAAAATAAACGGCACGAATTCCGTTTAATTCGGAACCCGCGCCGTTAATTCAAATCCGGGCGAAGTATTAAACCTGTTCGGAAACATCAGTTTCAGAGCAGGTCTATTTTATTTCCTCAGTTTGCCGAACAGCCTGCGCACCAGGCCAATTTTACCCCAGCACAGCCAGTATAACAAAGCTATGACAAGCAAGACGGGAACACCGAATATGACAATGTAAATAAGGACGAACAGAATGCCAACAAAGAAATATATGACGTTGCTGGCAAGGTCACTGAATTTCCGGCCGACATCCGGCAGCGTGAAACCCTGATCAGTATGATTGGACTTGAGCCGGGCGACAACCGTTATTTCACTGAAGCTGATCTGCGATGCAAGGCGGTTCATCTGCCCCTGCATGGACTCAAGGTCCGCCGTCACGTCGTTCAGCTTGCTCTCTATTTCCAGCATGTCCTTAATGTCCTTAGATGACTTGAGGTAGCTTTCCAGCCGTTCCTGCATGACGCGCTTGGTTTCCAGGCGGCTCTTGAGGTCGTAGTATTTTTCGGTCACGTCCTTGCTGTTGACGTTCTTGCCCGTCACCTTTCCGAAGGAGCTGGTCTCCCCCATCGCATCCTCAAAGCGCTCGCTCGGGATTTTCACGGTGAAGGTCGCAGAGCTTGAGCCCTCGTCGGAGCTCGCGATGTAGCCGCCGTATTTCTTTACCCAATTTTCCACGCCGGCCTTCACATCGGCAAGGCTCTGCACTTCCAGGCGGACGTTGCCGGTCTTGATCAGCTTGCGCTCGTAGTTTTCCGTGCCGGAGGACTTCTGTGCCGGTGAAGGTTCCGGCGCTGCGGGGGCCTCCTTGCCGGCGACGGCCTTGGACTCTGCTGCCGCCATGTTGAAGTCCTCTTCGTCATAGGCTATGTCGGCATCGTCCATCGCAGCGTAGCTCATGGTGGATGCGCCGTAAGCCGCCTCCTTCTTCGCGCTGCACGAAGAAAACGAAAGTCCCGTCAGAACGAGGGCAATGAGAGCCGAAAGTCCAACAGCACGTGAATGTATCTGCTTCATAAAAAAAGACTCCTCTGTATTGTTTGCTTATTAAGCTAAACAGCACAGGGAGTCCTTCGTTACTTGCCGCCCTAGCAGACGGCGGCAACAGGGGGCTTATTTTACCTTGCCTTTCTCCAGCGCGGCGACGGTGAAGATGTTGTCGGCGACAGGCTGATCGTACTTGATGTCAGTCATCTCAAGCGTGGTGCTGCTTCCGGTCTGCACGTTGGCTATGACCATCTTGCCGGTAGTCCAGTAGCCGTCCACCTTGCGGATGTTCGAGCAGGTGAGCGTGCGCTGCAGCTTGTCCTGCCTGTCGTACATCTCGGCCTTGTAGCTGACGTAGCTGTCCTTGGAGTACCAGACTATGCGGCGGGGGTTCTTCTTGTCCTTGTCCTTGGCGATGCACTCCACCTTCCAGCAGGGCTCGCTTCCGACGTTCTCCTCGCCCAGAAGATTGTAAGTGTATTTCTCAAGGTCGGTCCCCTCCATGTCCTCGTAGGTGAAGTCGGTTCCCATGAAGTCGTCACCCTTTGACGAGCCGGATATGCGGCGGACTTTCTTCATGGCGGGCATGTAGAGCCAGCTGTCCGTGTCCTTGTCCGCGTCGTCGTAGTCGAACATCAGGTAGGACACGCCCGACACGTCCTTGGGCTGGGTGAAGGAGAGGACGGACTTCTTGGTGTCGCCGAAGTCCTTGCTGCGCATGATTATCTGGCGGACGCGCTTGCTCCCCTTCTTGTTCAGCAGTGTCATCGTGGCGGTGTAGGCGGAAGTGTTGCCTTCCGGGACCTCGTCCGCCTTCTTGGCGATGTCGTAGCCGGTCAGCTCCTGGGCGAAGAGGGCCTGTGATGACACGCACAGGGCGAGAAGCGCGACGGCCTTTGAAAATCCTTTGAATAGTTTCATTTTGTTCCTCCATAGAACCGGGGAGGCGTTACGGCTGTCACGCCGCTTCTGCCTGCCCCTCTGTATTATTAACACCCTCCCCTGCGGAAGGTTGCATACGACTTACTTGTTTCCGCCGTCCGGCCTGTCCTTGCCGAAGGGTTTGGTCAGGTAGATAAGGACCGGGGTCAGCGTGTAGTCCGCGACGAGCGCGCTTCCCAGGCCGATGATGGAAAGCCATCCCAGCTTGCCGATGCAGGCCATGGGGCTGAATCCGAGGATGACGAAGATGGAGCAGAGGATGACCGTCGTCATGCCCATCGTCTTGCCGATCTCGCGGTAGCTGGAAAGCACCGCCCCCTTGTAGCCCAGGCCCTTCTCGTAGAAGTACTTGATGTGGTTGGTGAAGTGGATCGTGTCGTCAACGGCGATTCCGAGGATCATCGGCATGACGGTCATCGTAATCATGTCCAGCGCCAGGTGCCCGTAGCCCATCACGCCGCCTATCATCAGGACGGGGGCCAGGTTGGGGATCATCGCAATGAGGCCCGTGTGCAGGGAACTGAACGCAATCGCCATCAGGATGAGGATGATGATGAAGGAGCCGATGAAGCTCTTGAGCTCGCCGAACACTATCTTGCCGTTCATCATCGCATAGTTCACCACGTCGCCGACGATGCTTGTCTTCGCGTCCGGGAAGATTTCCGCGCTGAAGGCCTTTGCATTGTCCAGGTCCTCCACGACCTTCTCCGCATCGTAGCCGTTCATCTCGATGCGGATGTAGGCGGTGGAATAGTCGTCGCTGATCCAGTCGAACAGCTCGTCGCCGCCCGAAATCTCGTAGAGGAACATGATCTGCGTCACCATGTCGTCGTCGTCCGGTATGGCGTAGTAGGACTCGTCGTCCTCGTTGAGCGTGCGGTTCATCTCCTTGATGATTTTGGTCACGCTGGTGACGCGGGGCTTGTCGCCTGAGATGCGGGTCATGTTCAGCGTGGCCAGCTTTTCCGCGAGCATGTCCATGCGCCTCATCACGTCGCTGCTCTTGAGCGCGTCCTCCTCGCCGAACTCCAGCAGCACGTTGTAGGAGTACTGGCTTCCTATCTTCGCCTCCATGATGTCAAGCAGGCGGGCAATGTAGGGAATCTTTCGCCCCATCATCTCCGAGTAGTCCATGTTGACTTCCGTCATGAAGATGCCGGGTATCATGCCCAGTATGATGACGGCGGAGATGGCGGCGACCAGCTTGCTGTGCCTGACGATGCCGCCTCCGAACTTTTCGAACTCCAGGTCGGCCCGGGTGGCCCCGCTCTTGTCTGCCTTGCCGGATGCCGCGTCGGTCACTTCCTTGTCCTTGCCGAAGGACATGAAGATCGGGATGAAGATGATGACGTAGACGTAGACGGCGAAGACGCAGGCGGAGGAGCAGCCTCCCACCCAGCGCAGGGGCCGGATGCTGGCGAACATGAATGAGATGAGGCCGGCGAAGGTCGTGACCATCGTGAAGAAGAGGGGCCAGCCGCTTTCTTCCATTGAATTGATGACGGATTCCCGCCGCTTGCCGGTCTTGCGGAAGTGCAGGCGGAAGGAGTTGATGTAGTGGATTGCGTAGCCGACGCTCAGGGCCATGGAAAGCAGGATGGGCAGCATGACCATGTTGCTGTCCCCGACCAGGCCCAGCCAGCCGTTGAGCCCCAGGACGGAACCGATGGCCCCGCTGGTCGCGATAATCGGCACGATGACCCCGCGCAAACTGCGCACGAAGAGCACCAGGCAGAGCAGCATGACGACGAAGCCGATTCCGACGCGGAGAACCATCTCATGCATCGTGACCACTGACTCCTCGTATTCGGTATAGCTCATGCCCGTGGGCTTGAGCGTGTAGCTGCCGTCCGGGGAGGCCTCCTCCTCGACTATCTTCATGGCAGGCGGCGTTATCTCGTTCATCGCCTCGTTCAGGCTCTTCTGGTAGCTTTCAAGGCTCAGGATGATCCAGGTCTCCTTGCCGTCGTCGGACACCAGGTTGTTCCTGACGGACTCGCGGCTGAGGATGAAGTCCCTCTTTTCCCGGAGCTCCGCAGGGTCGTCCGGCACGCCGTCCTCGAAGGGGTTTATGATTTCGAAACCTTCCTCGTTGCCGAAGGGGAGGGACAGGTCGGTGAGCGACATGACGTTCTTCGCGTAGGGAATCTCGTTCTCAAGCCGCTCGCTTATCCTGCCGATGGCCTCAAGCACGTTCGGGGCGAACACGTCGTCCGCCTGCACCAGGATCATCACGGAATCGTCCGCCCCGAACAGGTCCTTGAAGTGGTCGCTGTCTATCTTTGTCTGCTCGGTGTTGTC
>CADBRC010000288.1 GCA_902796985.1 uncultured Spirochaetaceae bacterium | reverse complement strand
GTCGGAGAGCGAATGTGTGGCGGAATTGTTCAGGATGTATGAGAAGCTTGTTGCACAGGCGCAGTAAGCAGCGGTAATTTGACTCCGCGGACTGTGCGGGGGACTTTGAGCGGGAAGGGTAATGGAAACGATAACGAACGAAACGGCACGGAACTTCCTCGTCAACTATCAGATGCTGAACGGCAGAGGAGAACTGGAAGGCAGGGATGCTGCCCTACGGTATATGCGGAAGGTGCGCTGCATCCAGTATGACCCGCTGAACGTCGTCGGCAGGAACCCCGACCTCGTGCTGCAGTCGCGCGTGAAGGACTACCGGCCGGAGATCCTTACGGACCTGCTCTACAAGGAGCGCGTGCTGTATGACGCCCCGGACAAGATGATTTCGATCATCCCGCTGGAAGACTATCCGCCGATGGCGCGGATCAGGCAGGCGACCGTCGCACAGCTGAAGGACATCCTGACCTGGCGGAATTCCCTCGCGGCCCTGGACCTGCTCGACGAGATCAAGGCGTTCATCCGCGAAAACGGTCCGCTCCCTGCGACGAAAATCAACATCGGAAGCTCGGTGGACTCTGGCCGCTGGGGACACAAGAAGCTTTCCAGCGCGGCGCTCGACTACCTCTATCACTCGGGCGAACTTGGAATCAGCTCCAAGATAAAAACGCACAAGGTCTATGATTTGAGCGAACGGCTTTTTCCGGAAGCAATCCTGAAAGCCGAAGACCCGTTCAAAAACGAAAACGACTTTGCAAAGTGGTACATTAAGCGGAGGATTGGGGCGGTCGGCCTCGTATGGAACAAGAACGGCGGTACCTGGCTTGGCTTTTATGTCTCGGACCAGGCCCTCCGCACGCAGGTCATCCGCGGGCTGGTTGACGGGGGCGAGCTCCTTGAATATCAAGTCGAAGGCTCTAAAGAGCGCTTTTACATAAGAAGCGAGGACGCCGGGCTTGTCGGCAGGTCCGCCGGAAATGCCGTCGCTCAGTTCATCGCCCCGCTCGACAACCTGATATGGGACCGGGGCATGATAGACGACCTCTTCCATTTCTCATACACCTGGGAAGTGTACACCCCGGTCGTAAAGCGCAAATACGGCTACTACGTCCTTCCGGTATTGTACAAGAACCGCTTTGTCGCACGCGTTGAGCCCGAGCCGAACAAGGGGAAGGCTCCGCTCCGGATCAAAAACTGGTGGTGGGAAGACGGCGTAACGGTGACGGATGAAATGCTTTGGGCCATCAGGGACGCCTTCTGCCGCTTCAGCGCATATCTCGGCGTCGAGATGATGGAAGACAGCTATTGGAAAGAAAAACTCTATGTCTAGGGAGGTAAAAGGATGAGGCTCCGGCCTTTTATATGTGCAAAGGATTTTGACGTGATACGGGACTGGCTTCCGGACGAGCGGATGCATGCCCTGTGGTGTGCGGACAGGATCGCATTTCCGATGGAGCAGGGCAATTTTGAGGGCGTGATGGCAGAGATTGCCGGCCTCTTTGATGACAGCCCCTTTGTGGCGACGGATGATGACGGAAGGCTCGTAGGTTTCTTCTGCTATTCGCTCAACCTCGAGTCGAACGAAGGAATGCTCAAGTTCGTAATCGTCAATCCCAGGATGCGCGGACAGGGCTACGGCAAGCAGATGTTACGGCTTGCGCTGGACTACGCCTTTCGGATTACAAAGGCGGATGCGGTCCATCTGAATGTATTCCCGGAGAATGTCGGCGCAAAGAAGTGCTATGAGAGCGTCGGCTTTACGGAACGGGACTTTACCCCAAACGCATTCACGTATAAAGATGAAAGCTGGGGACGGTGCAATATGATTTTCAGGAGGGAGCATAATGAAAAAACTGAGTTTTGAACTGATACGCAAAATAGACTTCGTGCTGGTATTCATTCTGGCGGCAGCGGGAATCGTAGTGCTTTCCGTGGCGCTCATAAAGGAGCTGATTCCGGATCGCAGTACGCCGAATCAGGTTGCCGTCGTTGCGGACGAGGATACTGAAATCAAGGAATACGTCGAGTTCAACCGGAAGCTCAGAGACGTGTATGTCTTTGACGTACGGAGTTCCGGTATCCGGGCGGAAGAAGACTTTTATGCGGATATGAAGCTGTCAGGCAGCGCAGGGCTCTCCAATAGTTTTGGAGGAAGCTACGGCAGGGACGGAGTAACGAACCTGCTCTTTGTCAACGGGAAGACGAAGGAGGAGCGCAAGCTGTTCCCGTCGAACGTGTTCATCTACAAGCATCAGTTCGAGCAGGACGGGGAGCATCTTGAGTTCCCCCATGCGTGCAATGTGTATGCGGTCGTCAAGGCCGACACGAATAAGGACAAGCTTCTGAACAGCAGCGATGACGTTTCCCTCTATGTCTCGGACTATGACGGAAACAATCTGCTGGAGGTCTCTCCGTCGGTGATTTCGTTCAGGTTCATCGGGGAGGACGAATTCATGTTCACCGAATACGACGGGTCAAAGCTTTCCTACTTTGTCTATGACTGCAAGTCCCGGACAAAAGAACTCATCAAATCCGCCGTGCAGGAAATCAGCGAAAAGGAAATCGCCATGTGGTGATATGGCCGAAGGAAAACAGAAGGAGATTTTATGAACAAAAGAACTGTCTGGGCTGAAGCCCTCGCGGTATACTGCCTGTGCTTTGTCCTCCGGGTCATCGAATACTTTTGCATCCGCACCGACGCCACGGTCATCGGCGAGGCGGTCATCCACAAGGTGCTCGGCATCTTCATCCTCTTTGTCGCGGCGAGGCTCCTTTCATTTACGCCGAAGGAAATCGGCTTCCGGAAAGACGGGGCTGCGGCAAAGCTGCTTGCAGGATTCTGCCTGGGGCTCTGCTGCTACGCCCTGTCGTACGGAACCGAAATCTTCTTGATGAAACGTTCCGGCTCGTTCGAGAGGCTCGGCCTGTTCGTCACGAGCTATTCCGTTGACGGAAACCTTGGAATGCGCACCGGGCTGCTTTTCTTTGCGGTCTGCATAATCGGCAACATCATAAACGTCGTGATGGAGGAGGGCGTCTTCCGGGGACTGTTGCAGAAGCTCTTTGAGCGGCGCTACCGCTTCTTTGCTTCCGCCATATTTGCTTCGGTGCTGTTCGGCCTGTGGCACTGCGTGGGGCCTGTCCGAAGCTTTGCGGACGGTGCGAGCGGGATGACGCAGCTCGTCGTGAACCTGATTATTCTTATCGGCTCCTCCTTCCTCGTCGGCTTGAAGTATGCGATGCTTGCAAAGCTGACTGGCTCCCTCTACGCCGGAATGGCGGACCACTTTGTCAACAACACGATCGTCAACATCCTGCACGTCGCCGGCAGTTCCGGAATCGACCGGCTCCAGACGGTCAGGATCAGCATTGCCCAGTCGGTCTCGTTCATTATCGTGCTTGT
>CADBRC010000287.1 GCA_902796985.1 uncultured Spirochaetaceae bacterium | reverse complement strand
CGGGCAGAAGGCGGACATAGAGCTTCAGCTGACAAAGGCAGACGACGACCAGAAATTACGGTCGCTCTTCTACGCCTGCAAGCTCTATGCCGGGAGCCTCAAGAAAGGGAAGCAGTACAAGACCGCCCCGAGCGTGTACCAGATTTTCCTCATCGACTTCGACCTGTTCGGGGAGGATGGAAAGCTTGAGGGCAGGAAATTTTATCATAGGGCAATGATGAGGCTCGATGACGGTTCGGTCTTCGCCGACAGGCTCCAGATTCTCTTCTTCGACCTCAAAGTGCCGGGGACGGTTAGCAAGGACTTGAAGAACGCCGCCAACTGGTGTAAATTCATAGCAGGGTGTACAAACCCCGAGGTCTTGGAGAAGCTTGGACGGGATGAAAGCTGGAAGGAGGATTACATGACTGCGCTTAAAACCTACATGAGGATTGCCGCGGAGGAGCGGGCATTTGCCTGGCACCTGTCGACGGACCGCGCCGAGGCAGACTACCGGAACGGGCTCATTCTCGCCGAGGAAAAGGGCGAGAAGAATGGTCGTGTGGCGGACTTACGGAATCTGATGGATAGTTTGTCTCTGACCGTGACACAGGCGATGGACATACTGAAAATCCCAGAGAACGAGCGCGGCCAATACGCCGTCATGTTGTCATAACTCTGCCTGCCGTCAGGCTTCCGGTACATGGCTGGGTGTACCGGGAACGTATAGCCTTGACGCTACGCTGGCGGTTGCCTTGAAGCTTCGCTGTCGGTTGCCTTGAAGCTTCGCTGTCGGTTGCCTTGAAGCTACGCTGGCGGTTGCCTTGAAGCTTCGCTGTCGGTTCCCGCAGAGTGTCCCCGGGCGCGGGCAGGAACTTCCGGCTCACGAAGGCGGACTTCCTGTGCTTCTTCTCAAAATACTACGACGAGGTCGCCTCGAAGATACGCGAGAACCTGCGTGACCAGCACGTGCAGGACAAGGACTACAAGGCGATGTTCGAAAAGAGCCAGCCCGTCACGAAACGCATCCGGGAGCTGATTCCCGCAAGGGCAGACAAAATTCTTTCGTCGCTCCAGCTGATTACAGATTTCGCGGAAAACCCCGCGTGAGGAGCCCACGGGCCGGGGTGGCCGTCCCTTGACACATCCGCCCCAAATGTTCTATTCTCTTCCCTGCATTCAAAAGACAGTTCGAAGTCCTTCCTGTCTCTAAACAAAACCAGGTCAACTCTTTTTGCGTTTCGGGGCGCGGCTCCGGACATCGAGGTTTTTTATGAACGAGCTTTTTCTCATCATTACGCTGCTGGTCTCCTTCGGGGGAACCCTCGTCTTCCTCAAGGCTTTCGGGAAAGGCGGCCTGTTTGCCTGGATCGGCATCTGTACGATTCTTGCCAACATCGAGGTCACCATCGTCGTCCACGCATTCGGTATGGACCAGACTTTGGGCAACACCCTCTTCGCCGCGACCTTCCTCGCGACCGACATCCTGAGCGAACGCTACGGCAAAAAGGACGCGGGCAAGGGCGTGCTTGCGGGCATCCTGACAAACCTGAGCTTCATCCTGCTTTCCTTCCTGTGGGTTCATTACATTCCCGCGAGGAGCGACTGGGCAAGCGGATTCGTCAAGGGGCTTTTTTCCAACACGCCCCGCATGCTGCTTGTGAGCCTTGTTGCCTACGTCATCTCTGAGGCCGTCGATGTTGTCCTCTACCATGCATGGTGGGATCTTACCGAGAAGAAAACCGGCAGCCGCAGCAAAATGCTCTGGTTCCGCAACAACTGCTCCACCCTCATCTCCCAGCTGGTCAACATCGTCATATTCAACTTCGGGGCTTTCTTCAGCATATACAGCTTCCGGGACCTGATTACCATCACTGCTTCCTGCTACGTGATTTACGTCGCGACGAGCCTTCTGGACACGCCGTTCATCTACCTGGCGCGGAAAATCGCCCCGGAGGAGTGAGGTTCCCCCGAAACTCCCTCGGTTACGGCTGATTGCAACAAAGGCTTTTTTCTGCTATAGTTTCTGTCTGTGAAATCTGAACGAGGGTGGTGTCTGCTTTGAAAGAGTCAATAGACAGTTCCATAAATGCAATCCTTGAGTCCTACGAGAAGTACGGCGGGATAAACCTGGACGAGTCCAACAATTTTCCCAACAGGCAGAATGTCATAGAGGTACTCAAGGACATAGAGTACCTTATCTTTCCCGGTTTCAGGACGGCGGAGACGCTGGACGCGGGTACCCTCCGCTTCATCGTCGGCCAGCGGGTGAACCGCATTGTGGAGATGCTGACCCGCGAGATAAAGAAGGCCCTTGCCTATGTCGTACAGGACAAGAACGTTGAGTTCTCCCACTGCTTCGCGCTCGCCGAGCAGACGAGCCTTGCGCTGATTAACGAGATTCCTGAGCTGCGCCGCAAGCTGGGGCTGGACGTGCAGGCGGCATACGAGGGCGACCCGGCGGCCAAATCCACCGAGGAGGTCATCGTTTCCTACCCCGGCCTGTCCGCCATCTGCGTATACCGGATAGCCCACTTCCTCGCGGTCAACGGTGTGCCTGTTCTGCCCCGGATTATGACCGAGTACGCGCACGGGCATACGGGGATTGACATCAACCCCGGTGCCCAGATCGGAGAGAAGTTTTTCATTGACCACGGGACGGGCGTCGTCATCGGCGAGACTACGGTAATCGGCAACAACGTCAAGATATATCAGGGCGTGACTTTGGGCGCTCTCAGCGTTAAAAAGGAGCTGATGGATAAGAAGCGGCACCCGACTATAGAAGATAACGTAACGATTTACGCCAATGCGACCATCCTGGGCGGCAAGACCGTCATAGGGGAGGGCTCCATCATAGGGGGAAACACCTGGATAACCCAGTCCGTCCCCCCGCATTCTGTCCTGACCCAGGGCAAGCGGCAGGACCCGACAGAGTAGTTTTTCAAGAAGGAGTTCTTTTATGGATACGTTGATGGAGCTTCTGCAGGACAGGGGCAGGTTTATTGGTGAGATTAGTGCCGGCTGCAACGTACGCAAGAAAATAGAGAACCTGCTGGGGATAAGCTTGTGCGCGTTTGCCGTCTATGGCTTCATAATGGGGATGTCCAACAGCTTCCTGCAGTCCGTGTCGTCCATGGTCAAGCTGCCGCTCCTGTACCTTTTGACGACGGTGATATGCTTCCCTACATTCTTCATTTTCTACAGCCTGTTCGGTTCCAAGACGACTTTCTCCAAGAGCATGGCCTACATGCTGACAGCGATATGCGTGATGAGCATCATAATGCTCGCGTTCGCCCCGGTAACGCTCTTTTTCCTCCTGACGAGCAAGAACTACACCTTCTTCAAGCTCCTGAACGTCCTCTTCTTTTCCGTCTCCGGGATTGTCGGCGTAAGTTTCTTCTATAAAATGATCGTCACGGTGGATTCTCAGGCGGACGCCGTCACGATGTCTGATGCCGCCCCCGGCGTTGTGCCCGACCAGACGGCGGGTGCGAAAGGGCCTGACTTTGTGTCCGCGCCCGGGGCCGCCCCGGAGCCGGTGGCGGGTGCCGCGGTGGGCGGGCAGCATGCCGATCCGGCTGATTGGCGGGACAAGTTCTATGATATGAAGGGACCGTACGCCAGGAGACCGGATTCCGCCCATAACGGCAGGAACAAGATTCTTTTCTTCTGGCTCATCCTGTATGCCTTCGTTGGGACCCAGCTCGCATGGACGCTCAGGCCCTTCTTTGGCGCACCGGACATGCCGTTTGAACTTGTGCGCAAGTTGGGCGGGAACTTCTACGTGGACGTATTCAAGTCTGTCTCCCGCCTGTTCAAATAAGCTTTCTAAAGCTGACGGCGGCGGCGGCGATGCTTCCGTTTATCGGCAGGGAGCAGGAGCTGTACCGCCTTCTGCGGACTTCACGGAGAAAAGCCGCTTCTTTCCCTAGTAATTTTTTCTATATATCTGTAGAATAGTCTTGTCTATATTTTGAAACGCGTTCAGGAGAACTACCTATGTCTACACCTTTGGAAGACTATGTGAAGGAGGCGGGCGGCAGCTTGAGCCCCGCCATGACCGCCTATGTCGCGAACCTGCAGCAGGTCGCCGCCGTCGCGCCGGAGATTGCCGCCGACGTGGTGAACGAGCTGGACAACCAGCGCCGCCACCTCAAGCTCGTCGCGAGCGAGAACTACTGCTCCCTGTCGGTGCAGGCCGCCATGGGCAACCTGCTGACGGACAAGTACGCCGAGGGTTACCCCGAGCACCGCTACTACGGCGGCTGCGTGAACATCGATGCGGTTGAGAATACCGCTGCCCACGAGGCCGAGAAGCTCTTCGGTGCGGACTACGCCTACGTGCAGCCCCATTCCGGGGCGGACGCGAACCTCGTCGCCTACTGGGCTATATTGAGTTCCCGTGTGGAGACCCCGACGCTGGAGGAGCTGGGCGTGAAGTCCCTGTCTGACCTGACCGACGAGCAGTTCGACATGCTGCGCAAGAGGTTCGGCAACCAGAAGCTGATGGGACTGGACTACTCCTGCGGCGGCCACCTGACCCACGGCTACAGGATGAACGTTTCCGCCCGCATGTTCGAAAGCCATCCCTACGGTGTGGACAAAGAAACAGGCCTTCTGGACTATGACGCGATAGAGAAGCAGGCGATGGAGGTAAAGCCCCTTGTCCTGCTGACGGGATTTTCCGCCTATCCGCGCAAGATAAACTTCCGCCGCTTCCGCGAGATTGCCGACAAGTGCGGAGCCGTGTTCATGGTGGACATGGCGCACTTCGCGGGCCTTGTCGCCGGAAAGGTCTGGACGGGTGACAACGACCCCGTCAAGTGGGCGGACATCGTGACGACGACGACCCACAAGACCCTGCGCGGTCCGCGCGGCGCGATCATCCTCTGCAAGAAGGAGTTCGCCGACTACGTGAACAAGGGCTGCCCCATGGTGCTCGGAGGCCCTCTCGGCCACGTCATGGCCGCCAAGGCCGTCGCCCTTAAGGAAGCGAATACTCCGGCATATCAGGCATACGCAAAGAAGGTCGTGGAGAACGCCCAGGCGCTCGCCGCTTCCTGCATCGCCAAGGGGATGACCCTCCAGACCGGTGGCACCGAAGACCACCTGATGCTCGTCGATGTCACGAGCTACGGCGTGACCGGCAAGCAGGCCGAGGCTGCCCTGTTCCAGTGCGGCGTGACGGCGAACGCCAACGCCCTTCCCTACGACAAGAACGGCCCCTGGTGGACGAGCGGCATCCGCATCGGTACGCCCGGCCTGACGACGCTCGGCATGGACACGAAGGACATGGAGGAAGTCGCTTCCATAATCGACCTCGTGCTCAAGGGAACCAAGCCCGGCGTGACCAAGGACGGCAAGAAGGCCAAGGGTAAGTATGAGCTGGATCCCAAGGTGGAGGAGGAGGCGAAGAAGCGCGTGAACGCCCTGCTTTCCGCCCACGTCCTGTACCCCGAGCTTGACCTGGACTTCCTGAAGAGGGAGTTCTGCAAGTAAGCGCGGGCGCACAATACTGAATCCTCAAGGAGGCGGGGCATATCCCCGCCTCTTTTTTTTCAGAGGTCCTTTAGGTAAATTCCACTATACCGAAAAGAATAGAATGGATATACTATAATAACAGTGCGGGTTTAAGACGACTCGCGGTGTATTTTAGGAATTCATTTCCAGTTTATAGGAGAAAAAGATGAAGAAAGTAATGAACTTTGTTCTTGCGGGATGTTTGGCGCTCGCCCTCGCGGGTTGTTCCAAGCAGCAGGGTGGCTCCGCCAGCTCGTCTGCTTCGTCAGACTCTTCCGCTTCATCCAGCGGTCAGACAAAAACCATCACCTTCTGGCACTTGGATACAACCGATGCACAGCAGGCTGCATGGCGGACCATTGCCGACAGGTTTGAGGCAAAGCACCCGGGAGTAAAGATTGAGATTACCGTCCTTGCGAACGATTCTTTCAAGCAGAAGCTTTCTACGGTCATGCAGTCTGGCTGGGCGCCGGATGTATTCCGCTCATGGGGTGGCGGCGGCATGTATGATCAGGAGGATGCCGGTATGCTCCGCGACATTTCCGGCCTGATCAAGAATGACCCGAACGTAGCCAAGATTGGTAAGGGTGCCATGGGCGTTTATGCTGACGGTGCCAAGCAGTTCGGTATTCCCTATGACATGGGTGTCGTCGGTTTCTGGTATAACCCCGTTATACTTAAGGAATGCGGCCTGACGCCCGATGATTTTGCAACCTGGACGAAGTTCCTTGACAGCTGTAAGAAGATCAAGGCAAAGGGATAT
>CADBRC010000286.1 GCA_902796985.1 uncultured Spirochaetaceae bacterium | reverse complement strand
GTAGTCCGTGAAGCCCGCCTCCAGGTAGCGTTCCCGTGCCCCGCTTATCGCGTTCGCCGTCAGGGCGACGCAGGGGGTGTTCCGGTTGGCCGAGCTTTCGTCCTGCCGGAGGGCGGAAAGCATCTGTATCCCGTCCATCTTGGGCATCAGGTGGTCTATGAGGATTGCGCAGTAGGGAGTGGCCTTCGCCATCGCAAGCCCCGCCTCCCCGTCGCTTGCCGTGTCTATCTGGATTCTCGTCGCCTTGAGCAGTCCTTTGATGACCGTCAGGTTCAGCGGCGTGTCATCCACGATGAGTATCCTCGCCTCCGGGGCCTGGAAGGGCTCCTCGTAGCCTGGCGCGGATCTTTCTTTGCCGCCTGCCCCGGCGGCGGGCCGCCAGTCTCCCATCGGATTTCCGTCGCGGACTTCCTGCTCAAGCGAGAAGGAGAAGTCTGAGCCCTTGCCGTACTCGCTCCGGACGGAAATCTCCCCTCCCATCGAGGCGGTGAGCCCCTTGACGATGCTCATGCCGAGTCCCGTTCCCTCGATGTTCCGGTTCCTTCCTTCCTCGATTCTCTCGAAGGGCGACCAGAGCTTCTTGATGTCCTCTTCCTTTATGCCGATTCCGGTGTCGATGACGTGGGCGGTCAGCCTGATCCGGTTTTCCCCTGCCGGAGAGAAGGATATGTTCAGCGTGACCGAGCCTTCCCTCGTGTACTTGACTGCGTTGGTCAGCAGGTTCAGCACGCACTGCTTTATCCGGTTGTCGTCGCCGAAGAGCTTCCGGGGCAGGTCCGGGGCGGCGTTTACGTGGAGCAGGAGGCCCTTCGCCTCGGCGCGGGGGGCGACCATGCTGACCAGTTCGTTTATCATGCTTCCCGTGCTGTATTCGGCAGGGACAATGTCCATCTTGCCCGCCTCGATTTTGGAGAAGTCAAGTATGTCATTTATTATGGAAAGGAGCATCCTGCCGCTGTCCTGTATTTCGCGTGCGTATTCCAGCACTGCATTCTCGCTGCTTTCCCTCAGGATCATCTCATCCAGCCCCAGGACGGCGTTTATCGGCGTGCGGATCTCGTGGCTCATGCTGCTGAGGAAGTCGCTCTTCGCCTTGCCCGAGGCCTTCTCCACGCGCAGGTCGGCCTCCAGCTGTCGTTTCTGCGCCTGGGTTTCCATATAGCCGGACATATCAGCGAGCATTTTCTGAAGGCTCTTGTAGAGGGTCTCTATCTCATCCCCGGTGCGGATTCCCAGGTCGGGTAGCTGGGTGAAGCGGTGTCCTCCCTTATCGCTGAAATACTGATCCATGAGGTAGGACATCTTGTTCAGCGGCTGAGCGACAGTGCGCTGGGAATAGATGTTTATCAGGTAGGAGAGGGGAAATGCCACGCTTGCGGATACGAGCATGAGCCTGAGGTTTGTGACGGTGAAAATATCCTTCGTGTTCAGGACACCGGGCGGCCCGTTTACGTTGTATACCGTCGCAAGGACTATGACGATGGCACAGATTGCGATGGTCGAAGCGAATGAGATGAAGAGCATCTTGAGACCCAGGACGGACGTGCGCCAGCTGCCGTGCGTCCTGTCATGTCTGGAAGCCTCCGTGTAGCGCCAGCCGCTTCCCAAAAGCTCTTTGAAGCTGTCCGGGGCCAGACGGAAGTACAGCCACTGGAAAAGCACGGCGATCCCGGTTTCAGGTAGGGCGCAGAGCATTAGGATTTGTAACGGCATGTTGCTGTAGGGGTTCTGCATCCGTGCGTGTACGGTCGTGATTTCCCACAGGCAGACCAGCGATGCTGTCAGAATCAGTACGGGGACCGGAAGCCTCTTTATGCCTGCATAGCAGCGGCCGTAAGCAAGGCCTGATGCGATCAGCATAATCAGGATGTAGGTGGACATCGTGTAAATCGAATAGAAGTTGGAGCTTGAGACCGCTTCTGCCACAAATGCTATGGAGAAGGTGAGGATTCCCGCCGGAAGCCCCCCGATGCCGGCTGCCAGAATGATGAACGCATCGGTATATGCGAAAGGTCTGCCGCCTGCCATGATGACGGTGGCGGAACTCCCGAAAGAGCGGGGCAGGATGACTCCCTGTGCGCACAGGACGGCAAGGACTACCGTCAGCCCTGCGTTCTTGCGCCTGTCTTCCTCTGAAAAACCCATCTTGCCAGACATTACACAAGCTATTATAGCATGGGAAAAAGGATAAGGCAATCAAAAAAACGTGAAAACAGCAGGGAGCCTGATATGAATGCGGCGGCAGGCGTCTTTCGTCTGCCGCCGCTTTGAGCTGGTAGACCGCCGCCTTGCGGAGCCGGTCTGCGCCCTTTAGTTCTTCTTTCCTGCCTGCACGAGGGTAATCGCGCTCGTGACGACGATCTCCTCGACGGAGCAGCCGCGGCTCAGGTCGCTGATCGGCTGGGCGAAGCCCTGCAGGATGGGGCCGTATGCATCCGCGCCGGAGAAGCGCTGCACCAGCTTGTAGCCGATGTTTCCCGCCTCCAGGCTGGGGAACACGAGGGTGTTCACCTTGCCGGTGATCGGGGAACCGGGGGCCTTGCGCTCGGTGACGGACGGAATCAATGCCGCGTCTGCCTGAAGCTCTCCGTCAAGAAGCAGGCCGGGCTCGCGCTCGTGGGCCATCTTGACAGCGTCCTGCACTTTCTGCACGTCCTCGCCACCGGCTGAGCCCTTGGAAGAGAATGAGAGCATGGCGACGGCAGGCTCCGCGCCCAAGAGGTCGCGGCAGGACTTGGCGGAATCCAGCGCGATGTCGGCCAGCTGCTCGGCGGTGGGGCGGGGGTTGACGGCGCAGTCAGCGAAGATGAGGTAGCCGTCCTTGCCCCACTTCTTGTCATGGGTGTCCATGACGAAGCAGGAAGAGGCGGTCTTGGTGCCCTTGGCCGTGCCGATGACCTTGAGGCCCGCGCGCAGCAGGTCGGCGGTGGCGGAGAGGGCTCCTGAGACCATCGC
>CADBRC010000285.1 GCA_902796985.1 uncultured Spirochaetaceae bacterium | reverse complement strand
CAACGCCAGCAAGGCCTCGTTCGAGCTGGTCTCCCAGAAAGCCCTCAACACATCGCAGCTCGTGGACAACATCAAGGGCGCGATGGAGGAGCAGAACGAAGGCAGCAAGCAGGTCATGGATGCGCTGAGCGCGATGAACAGGACTTCCGGCGAGGTTCAGAGCTCCAGCAGGGAGATAGAGAACGGGACAAAAGAGATTCTCGCCTCCATCGCCAACCTGAAAGCCTCCTCCTCCAATATGTCAGACAACTTCAACACGATTGTCTCCACGACGGACGCGACCCAGGATGCGACAGCCCAGCTCAACCGCTTCACCATAAAGATGGCGGGCGCGGTCAACGAGATATCAATGAAGATTGACGAGTTCAAGGTGTAAAGGCTGACAAAAACGAAACCTGTTCCGGAAGCTTTGCATCCAGAACAGGCTTGCAGGGAACTTGTTGTTATGAGGTGTATAATATCAAATCTAGCGCGAAGCCCTCGCGCTGGAATCAACGACGTAGCTCTGGGCAGATTTGAACAAAGCTATTGAATCAACGCTCTTCTTGCAGGTCTCAGCCTCACCCTTGGTCTTATAGGGACCGACCCTGACGCGGTAGTAGAGCTTGCTGTCCTTGGTAAAAGTGAACACCTCACAGGGCAAATCTTTCGCATCCAGAACTTTCCGCGCCTCATCAGCGTTATCCTTCGTGGAATATGAGGCGACCTGCACCCAGTAATGGGGGGCTATGGAAGCCGAAGACTTGGAGGATGCCGTGCCGGATGAAGTCTTGGCCGTAGCGGAAGTTTTCGTCGTACCCGCAGTTTTGCTCTCCGTGCTCTTGCTCGTAGTCGTGGCTTTCGCCGTCTGGCTGGATTTCGCAGACGCGGGCTCCTCGACTTTCTTCTTGTTGCCGGTTTCCTTTATGGCAACTTCGCCCTTCTGGTTCATTGCCGTCACATTTGAAGAAGCTGCTGTAGAGCCAGTGTTGTATGAGACGGATGAGGAGGAAGACGACGATGAAGATGAAGTACTGCTGACAGTCTCCTTCGCATATACGTTGGCGGTATCGGCTATGACCGTAACATTATCCGTCTTAATGTCTGCCCCCGTCGCAGCGGCAGAACTGGACGAACCAGAGACAGGAGCCGGGGATCCCGTGCTTGTGGCAATCAAGCTTCCCTGGGGAGCTGACTGAGGGGGAAGGCTCGCCGTGTAGATGAGTCCGTTGTCCCTCATCGCGATGGCATTGGTGTTATTCCTTGCCCCCGGAGAATATATGACAATCGCAGTTCCCAGGACGAAGAGCAGGAAGATGCCCACAGACAGCGAAACCCACAAAGTCTTTTTCTGTTCCATAACTATTATCCCCTCGGCCGGCAGGAGGAAAGGAAAGCATCTATCTTGCGCTCAAGCTTTTCCTTGCTGCCGGTATTCCATACTCTCTTTATATCGGCAACGGAATTCTTGTATTTAGGGAAAAGATTACCCTGGCTTCTGAAGCGGGCGAGTATCTGCCGGAACGGGAGCCCGTCCCTCCGCCTGGCACGGAGGAGACGGAGGACGAGGGGTGCATCCACGTAGAGCAGGGCATCCACTTTATATATGGAAGGAACTTTATACAGCAGGGTCGCGTTGATAAGGCAGTCCCTGCCCGCCCGATGGTTCTCCTCAAGGAACACGTCTATCCGCTCGTTGACCCCGGGATAGACGATGCCTTCCTGCCGTGCAACAAGCTCGGGATGCCCAAAGATAATCTGACCGACGGCCCGGCGGTTCACGCTCCCGTCGGATTTGAGCAGGGAAAGGCCGAGTTTTTCCGCCTCTGTGGAGAAAGCCGACACGATATCTTCCTTCTTGTCTTCGATAACCTCATGAACGAGCAGGTCCGCATCGACAGAAGCCCAGCCCTTCCCTTCCAGAATCTCCGCCGCAAGGTTTTTCCCGGCGGCCATAGGCCCCGAAAGCCCCAAGACCATCAGTGGAACTCTCCCCAGCTCCTGCCGTGCTCTATGCTGACGCGGAGGGGAACGGACAGCTTGACCGCCCCTTCCATCTTCTCCTTGATGAGGGCTATCGCATCCGAAAGCCTCTTCCCGTCATCCGGGCACTCAAAGATAAGCTCATCGTGCACCTGCAAAAGCATCCGCACATCCCTGCTCCAGCCCCGGGCATCCAGCTCGGACTGGATGCCGACCATCGCAGTCTTCACGATGTCCGCCGCGCTCCCCTGTATGGGCGTATTCACGGCGACCCGCTCCGCTGACTGCTGCTCGTTCCTGTTCCTGCTGTTTATGCCGTGAATCAACCGCCTTCTGCCCATTATCGTCGTGGAATAGCCTGATGAACGGGCCTCCGCAATCGTCCTGTCGATGAACTTCCGCACGTCCGCGTAGTTCGCAAAGTAGCGGTCAATGAAGTTCTTGGCTTCGGTCCTCGTTATGCCGAGCTCGCCCGACAGGCGGAAAGCGCTCATTCCGTACATGATGCCGAAGTTGACGGTCTTGGCAAACCGCCGCATGTCGGGAGTGACATCCTCAGCCTTCACTCCATACACGAGGGCGGCCGTAGACTTGTGGACATCAACTCCATCGATAAAAGCCTGACAGAGATTCTTGTCCCCGCTCAAGTGGGCAAGAAGCACAAGCTCTATCTGAGAATAATCCGCAGAAATCAGCAGGGTGCCTGGAACCGCCGTGAACGCGCTGCGGATACGGCGTCCCGCATCGTCGCGGACAGGAATGTTCTGCAAATTGGGGTCACGGGAAGACAGGCGGCCCGTCGCCGTCCCGGTCTGCAGGAAAGACGTGTGTATCCTGTCATTCGCGTCGGCAAGGATCGGCAGGGTCTCCACGTAGGTGGAAAGCAGCTTGGTTGCCCCCCGGTAGTCAAGTATCATCTTGGGAAGCTTGTCGTCAGTCCGCTCGGAAAGCTCTTCCAGCACCGACGTGTCCGTGCTGTAACCCGTCCGGGTCTTCTTGCCGGGAACAAGCTTGCGATCCTCGAAGAGCACCTGCTGCAGCTGCTTTGTCGAGGCGATGTTGAACTCATGCCCCGCCTCGGTGAAAATCTCCTTTTCCTTTCCGGCTATCTCATGCTCAAGCTCCACTTTGTAGGAAGCGAGGGCCGCCTTGTCTATGTGGATGCCCGCCTCTTCCATCCGGGCAAGCACGGGCAGCAGCTTCATCTCCAGACCGAAGTACAGGTCCTCAAGCTTCCGCTCGGAAAGCCGCTTCCTAAAGATGTTCCAGAGCTGGAAGGTGAAATCCGCATCCTCCGCGCCATAGGGGGCGGCCTTTTCAAGCGGAACGTCAGCAAAGGTCTGCCCCTTGGGAACAATGTCGCTGAATTCAGTTCCCGCGAGGGCAAGCTCCTTTTCGCTCAGGTATTCAAGGGAATAAGGCGTCTTACCCATCGCGTCCGGTTCCAGAAGCCATGCGGCGACCATCGTGTCGGCGATCCTGCAGGAAAGCGGCTTGCCATATCCGTTGGCGGCAAGCACCTCCAGGTCAAACTTGCCGTTGTGCATGATGAGCATGAGGTCAGGACAGTCAAAGAGGCGGGCTAGCTGGGCAAGGCAGTCCTCCCTGGCTATGGTCTGCGGGGCAAACATATCGCCCGGCAGTATCACCGGAACATAGATTCCCTCTCCCGCCTTATGGCAGAGACTGAAGCCCACAAGGCGGGCCGCATGTGCATTCAGGCTGTCCGTCTCCGTATCAAAGGCAACCTCTTTTTCCGGCGAGGCGAGGATTCCGTCCACAAAGGCCGTAAGCTCGGAAAGCTCCTGCACGGCCTTGTAACTTCCCTCGTTCTTGCGGAGCGGGCGGGCGTTGCCCGTACCGTCCCCGGAAGCAGCTGCATCCGGCCCAACGGCAGAGAACAAATCCGCCCCGCCAGTCCCCATGCTCCGGCCTACAGACGCAAGGGCTTCCGCCACCGCAATCGCCCCGTATTCCTTCAGCTTGGCGGCTGCAGATGCAAAATCCAGGTCCCCGGTCGTAAAGCTGGCAAAGTCCAGGTCAAGCGGCACGTCATAGCGCAGGCTTATGAGCTTCTTGGAGAAATATGCGCTCTCCTTGCCGTCACGGATTTTGCTGCCGACAGCCCCCTTGATCTCGTCCGCATGCTCATAGATTCCGTCCAGGCTCCCGTACAGACCGAGGAGCTTGAGCGCGGTCTTGTCGCCTACGCCTTTTACGCCGGGCACGTTGTCCGCACTGTCGCCGACGAGGGAAAGGTAGTCCAGTATGCCGGAAGGCTCAAGCCCCCACTTGGCCCTGACCTCCGCAATACCGTCAATCTCCCAGCCACCGTTCGCCTTGTCCGGCTGCATCTCAACGCAAGTCTCATCGACCAGCTGCAGAAGGTCCTTGTCCCCGCTCAGAATGCGACAGTGCCTCCCCAGCTCCTTGCAGCGCTTGGCGACAGTCGCGATGATGTCGTCGGCCTCAAAGCCGTCCACATGCAGGACAGGTACCTTGAGGAGCCCCAGAATTTCTTCTATCCGGTCGGCCTGAGGGTGCAGGTCCTCCGGAGCCTTCTGACGGGTCGCCTTGTACTCCTTGTACATCTCGTGGCGGAAAGTCGGCGTGCGCGAATCAAAGGCGGCAATGAGGCAGGCAGGTTTATACTTCTTTATCAGCGCGATGAGGTTTCTGAAAAAAATCACTATCGCACTTATGTTCTCGTCCTTGACGTTAGTCAGGGGATGGCTTACCATCGCAAAGTAAGCCCGGTATATCAGTCCATACGCGTCCAGTATGTAGACGGCGTTCTTCTCATCGTTGTGTTCCATGGGGCTAGGATAGCACAAATCGGCGTGACTGTCAGCACGGCAGCGGCCCCGGTTCGCACCCGGCTTCAACTCTTTGCGGCGGGCAACAGACGACCGCGAATACCTCCAGAAGCTCATGGGGGAACACCTGAAGGAGGGCCGAACATGCGCAAAGAAACGTTTTTACAAAAAAAGCCAGCGTTCAGTAGCCCCTACAGCTTCTCCGCAGCTGCCTCCCAGTCGGCATTGAGGCGGTCAAGCTCCTCTTCGAGCGCGGAAATCTTCTTCTGAACTTCCTTGGCCTTCTCGCCGTTGGAATAGACCTCGGGAAGGGACAGGGAAGCCTCAAGCTCGCCTTTCTTCGCCTCGGCCTCGGCTATCAGCTTTTCCAGACGGGCGACTTCCTTCTCGATTTTACGCCGCTCGGCCTCCTCCTGCTTGCGCTTCTCCCATGCCTCCTTGCCGGAAGCGGAACCGTCTGCCACAGGAGCTGCAGCAGCCTTTTCATTTGCGGAGGCCGCCTTCGAGCTTGCAGGCGACGGAGGCACCTCCCCGGCGGCCTCTGCCTCAATCCGTTCCATGTAATATTTGTAGTCTCCCGGGAAAATTCTGTGCCTGCCGGGACTCAGCTCCAGAACGCGGGTCGCAAGCCCTTCGATAAAGCCGCGGTCATGGCTGACAAACACAACCGTTCCGCCGAAGTCCTTGAGCGCGTCCAGCAGAACGTCCTTGGAGTGCATGTCCAGGTGGTTAGTCGGCTCGTCAAGAATCAGCAGGTTCACCGGGCGGAGCAGCAGCTCCAGGAGGGCGATGCGGCTTTTCTCACCGCCTGAAAGCACGTCTATGCTCTTGAACACGTCATCGCCCCGGAACAGGAAGGAACCGAGCATGTCGCGCAGCTTTGGAATGAGGGCAAGCGGAGCCTTGGACTCCAGCCTCTCAAGGATAGTCTCGCTTCCCGTTATCTTCTCTGCGTTGTCCTGGCAGAAATAGCCGACGGCCACATCCGTGCCCAGCTT
>CADBRC010000284.1 GCA_902796985.1 uncultured Spirochaetaceae bacterium | reverse complement strand
TCCTGGCTGAGCAAGAACGGCGTTCCTGCGGGAAATGAGAAAACGGGAGATTTTTATTCCGTCAAAAAATCAGGTTTACGACTTCGTCAGTTTTTCATAGAGTTTGAACAGCTCCGCCACACATTCCGATTCAGTCATCTTCATGCCGAAGCCGTAAGCGGCCATAACAGCCTTGTCGTTCTCGCGGTGGGCTTCCACAAGCTCCGGGAACAGATACGCTTTGTCACCGTAAAGCTGTGCAAGCGTGCAGTCTGCGTACTTCGTACGTGCATCAAGAACAGCTTGTGCGGTCTGCTCTATTGCGAGTCTCTGCCCGTCGGTAGCCTCCGGCCACGGGAAGTTGTTGTAGACGATATCCTTACTGTAACGGTAATCGCTCTTGAGACGGCCACCCACAGCCCGCATCCATGCGTTGTGCACATTGCTCGTCAGCACGCCGAAATGATAGAGCGTCGCATCCGGAACAATAAACACAAGGTCGCTGCAAATTGAAGACCCATCAAGATAGCCAATTGGAATATACTTTCTTCGCTCGGATGATACCTTGGGAACAACAATATAGTTCCCCTTCGGGAAGTTCTCCACATGGAAACGCGTCGGCCTGTCGGCAAGCTTTACTGTCGGTGCACTTGTGCTCGCCAGGCGGTATTCGCGGACGGCCTGAACCCGCTTCATGCATTCGGGCATCTTGAGCAGCTCTGCGGGCGACAGGTCGCCGAGCCACAGGCAGAAGCGCCTGTTCCCATTTATGAACTCATCGCTCCCTATCCACTCGTGGAAGTACTGCGCGGATACAGGCTCCTTCTTGATGAATTCCTGCATCTCGCGCTCTGCGAAGAGGTAAAAACCGCCGTCTATCGGCTTGTTTCCGATTCCTATTTCCGGCACGTCACAGAGAGGTTTCTTACGGCTCTCGATGAACACGTCCGGCATATCCATCAGATAGCCGTTGATATTGCTGACGTTGCGACGGTTCCCGCCCTCGTCAAATATGAATTTCTGCTTCTGCCCGGAGTCCCTGCCTGAGAATCCAACAATTACGCAATGAACATGCGCCATATCTGAGCTTTCCGAATACCACCTGAAAGTCCTGTAGGCAAAGTCTATCTGAATGCCCATGCCGAAAATCAGCTTCCAGAGCACGGCGACATGCTCGCCCTGGCAGATGGAGTTCGTAGATACAAGGGCAGCCCTCGTCTTTTTGCCGCGCATATACTCCGAGGCCTTCTTGTACCAGCAGCAGACGTAATCAAGGTTGCCCGAAGCCTTAACGTCGGAGAAGGTGTCCGCGATGTCTTTCTTCTGCTCGCTCTCCTTGAGCATAATCCGTGCGCCCGAGAAAGGCGGATTGCCAATAATGTAATCATAGACAACAGATTCTGCCTGTTTCCGGGGAAGAGCCTTCTCCTCCACTTCCTTCGCAATGACGTTCAGCTCCTTGAAATGTTTTCCTTCCAGCGGGCCGCCTGCCGTTTCCGCAGCAGGGGAGCGGACTTCTATCTTCCCGTGATGCTCATCGATTCTGTAGACGTTGAGCTTGTCAGCAAAAAGGAAACCGCTTCCTTCTTCTTCCGCGAGCGTTGCCCAGTCATACCTAAGCGCGTTCCCTTCCACGATGTTTGCCCCGGTCTTGAGGGGCAGGAAGTCGATGTTCTGGCTGATGATTGCCTCGGTCTCGGCAATCATCTGGCTTTCGGCAATCCAGAGGGCGGTCTTTGCGACGGTGACGGCAAAGTCGTTTATCTCGATGCCGTAGAACTGGCTGATGTGCACCTTGACCGGGTCCTCGAACACTCCCATGAGATTCTGCCCGCCGTAGCGCAGCTTTATCACCTCATTTTCCAGACGGCGGAGGGAAAGGTAGGTCTCAGTTAGGAAATTACCGCTCCCGCAGGCAGGGTCAAGGAAGGTCAGGCTGCCGAGCTTTTCCTGAAAGGCAAGCAGTTTTTCCGTTTTCTGCCTGGCGACTTTGGTTTGACAGATTGCATCGAATTCAGCTTTCAAGTCGTCCATGAAGAGCGGGTCAATAACCTTGTGGATGTTCTGGATGCTCGTGTAGTGCATGCCGCCCCTGCGCCGGGTCTCCGGGTTCAGCGTTGACTCAAAGACCGCACCGAAAATCGTCGGGCTTATCTCGCTCCAGTTGAATGGTGCACAGTCGTTCACGATGACATCGACAATTTCCTGCGTGAAGTTCGGTATCTCTATGTTCTCGTCCTTGAACAGTCCGCCGTTTACGTAGGGGAAGGGCTTCAGGCTCTCGTCGTATGTATCCCTGCCCTCAAGAGGAGTATCCAGTGCCTTGAACAGGTTCATCAGCCCCATGCGGACATTAGGGAGGTTGAATCCTTTGATGTAGTCCTCAAACGCCGTCCTCGTGTCGAACAGCCCCGCGTCCTCGGCATAGAGGCAGAAGACGATGCGGACGCAGAGGATGTTCAGCGAGCGGAGGCTCTTTTCGTCCTGTCCCTTGTACTGGGGGAGCAGGGCTTCATAGAGTTTGTCCACGAGCTTTCCTGCCGCAAAGGAAAGCTCCTCTTCCCGGCGTATGTTCTCGTTCTTCTGGTCCACGAGGAACTGAAGCCGGTAGTATTCCTTGGGAAGGTCCTTCAGGAAAATCTGCTGGGGTTCACCGTTCGGTACTTCCAAATCGTATATGAGGAACTCCGTAAAGTTGCAGACAACAATCCAGCGGGGCTTCTCGCTCGCCTTCATTTCGCCGACATAGCGCTTTGCCTGCTGATAGGGGCTGAGCACCGCCCCGTCGGACTGCCTGTAAGCCTTGTGCAGGTCTATGTCCGCCCCTTTCTGCTCTATGAGGACTTTCGTGCTCGCAATATAGGCATCTATGAAACTGGTATGGGTGAGTTTAACCGGTTTTTCAAACTCGATGTACTTTGCCGGGCTTTCTACGCCGAGGACGTTCTGGAGTAAGTCTATCCAGAAACGCTGGCACTCCTGCTTCTCATTGCC
>CADBRC010000283.1 GCA_902796985.1 uncultured Spirochaetaceae bacterium | reverse complement strand
GGGACCCCCGAGCAGACCGCGTTCAAGGACGGCATAAGCCGGACCTTCTTTGAAAGCCCCTCGCGCAAGAACTTCATCGCCGCCGTCTGCGACAACCGGCCGTCGATATACGTCATGGCAAGCCTCTTCGACGCGGACGTACAGGCATTCGTCCTTTTCCACACCAACTCCTTCGAGATAAGCGGCATGGACGGGGACGACATCACGAGCTACTTCTTCAGCCTGTTCAGTTAAGCCGAGCCAGTGCAAAAGTCCGTCTGGACTTTTGAAACTGCTTCAGCCGTATGGTCATACAGCCGGGAATGGTGCAGGCATGAAAAAGCCCGGGTGTTTTCCCGGGCTGTGTGTTCGGCCTACTCCTGCTCGTTCACGATGTCCGAGCGGAAGAGGAAGATATCCTGGATTTTCAGGCTGTAGACCGAGTTCAACTCCCGTTTGTCCTTTGTCTCGCTCACAAGGGGGATTGCAAAGGAGTAGGTGACCGGGCTGTAACCGTCCATGGAAGCCTCTATGGTGAAGGTGAACTCCTTGTTCTCCTTGTCCTCCGAGGCCTTTATCGGCGCAACCCAGAAGGTGAAGCTGCCGTGCGAGGCCGCGTAGGTCTTGCAGGGGTTGATCCAGCTGGAGTCCATCATGAACGCCGCCCTGCCGTCCAGCTTGAGCAGGATGTTCGCCCCGGTTATCGGCTCGAAGGTTGACCCGTCGAACACGTTTCCGATGAAGGTGGGGAAGTTGAACATGGGCTGCAGGATTGCAGGCTCCTTATTGTCCATCAGCAGGGCGACCTTATGGTAGGGCCGCTTGGCCGTGCTGACGAGCTTCATCCCGTCCAGACAGATGCGGTCTATGTCGGCGTTCAGCTGGGAATCCTTGAGGAGGGTTCCCTGATTATAGGCGACTCCCCGTCCGCTGACGATGTAGCGGGGCGGAATCCTGTTGAGGACGTAGTTTATGGTGTCGAGGCGGCAGTTCTCGCAGTCACAGGTCAGCCAGGACGTGCCTTTGGCCTTGACCTGCCTGTACAGCTCGTTGACGCGGGAGATGACCTGCTCCTCCATTATATTATGGACATTCAACATATCGCAAAGCTCCTTAGTTCAATTATAAGCCCCTAACGGGGAAAAAGCAAGGAAACTTTTACTGTCCCCCTGCCTTTGTGTAGAGCGCGAGCCCGCCCGCGAGCAGGATGTTCCTGGACCGCTCGGCAAGGTCGTCGACTCCGGCAATCTCCTTCTCTCCGCCTTTGCCCGTGAGCTTGATCTTGAAGTCCGTACCCTTCTTGAGGCTGTCGAAGATGCCGGATATCTCCAGCGTGTCGCCTTCCTGTATCAGGTCATAGTCGGCAGGGTTTTTGAAGGTAATCGGAATGATGCCGTAGTTGATGAGGTTCGCCTTGTGGATGCGGGCAAAGCTCTTGGTCAGCAGGGCGCGGACTCCCAGGTACATCGGGCCGAGGGCGGCATGCTCGCGGCTGGAGCCCTGACCGAAGTTCTCTCCGCCCACGACGAAGCAGCCGGAGAATTTCAGCGCTTCTGCCTTGGCGTAGAAGTCTTTGCTTATCCGCTCGTAGGCGAACTTGCTTATCTCCGGGATGTTGCTGCGGAAAGGCAGGACCTTGGTGCCTGCCGGCATGATGTCGTCCGTGGAAACGTTGTCCCCGGCCTTGAGCAGGACGGGCAACTTGAGCGTGTCCTCGCAGGGGCGGCAGGGGGGACAGGGCTTGATGTTGGGTCCGCGCAGGATCTCCACCTTCTTGGCCTCCTCCTCGCTGAGGGGGGGGATCGTCATGCCCTTGTCCTGGGCGGCTTCCTTGATGTCGGCGGAAGAGAGGCGGGAGTCCTTGCCCTCAAGCAGGGAGACCCTTCCAGAGGCGGTGAACGCGGGGTCGTCCCAGTTCAGGCTGCCTGCATCGGTGATGACTCCCGTAATCGCGCTGGCAGCAGCCGTCTCGGGGCTGACCAGATAGATGCCCGCGTCGGCGGTGCCGCTCCGGCCCTTGAAGTTGCGGTTGAATGTGCGGAGGGAGACACCCTCTGAGTTGGGGGCGAATCCCATGCCGATGCAGGGGCCGCACGCGCTCTCAAGGATCCTGAAGCCCGCCCGTATGAGCTCGCCGAGGATGCCCGCCTTCTCTGCCATCAGCAGGGTGGCGCGGCTTCCGGGGGCTATGCCTGCCTCTACGCCGGGGGCAATGTGCTTTCCCTTGACGATGGCGGCGACGGTCTCAAGGTCGTCGAGCGAGGAGTTGGTGCAGCTTCCTATGGCGACCTGGGTCACCTTGGTGCCGGAAAGCTCCTTTATTCCCTTCACCGCATCGGGTGAGTGGGGGCAGGCGGCGAGCGGGGCGAGGGTGGAGAGGTCAATCTCTATCGTCTTGTCGTAGGCGGCACCGTCGTCCGCCTTCTGCTCGCTCCAGTCCGCGCCGCGTCCCATGCTCTCAAGGAAGCGCTTGGTCGCCTCGTCGCTGGGGAACACGGAGCAGGTCGCGCCAAGCTCCGCGCCCATGTTCGTAATCGT
>CADBRC010000282.1 GCA_902796985.1 uncultured Spirochaetaceae bacterium | reverse complement strand
GCGCGGGGCTGTCAGTTGCCGCGTGGTCGCCGCCGGAGGCGTCAGCTCGGTGGAGGAGGTCGCCGCCCTGGAGAAGCTCGGCTGCGACGTGCAGCTGGGCATGGCCCTGTACACCGGCAAGGTCAAGCTGGACGACTGCTTTGTCTCCTGCGTCAACTGGGAGAAGGCGGGCGGCCTGGTCCCGGTCATCGTGCAGAGCCCCGCCCGCGAGGTGCTCATGCTCGGCTTTTCCAACGAGGAGGCCCTGCGGAAGACATTCGACACGGGAAAGCTCACGTTCTTTAGCCGCACGAAGGGCCGCCTCTGGACCAAGGGCGAGACGAGCGGGCACTTCCTGAACCTGGTCAAGGTCCGCGCCGACTGCGACCGCGACACGATCCTTGCGACCGCCGTGCCCGTCGGAGGGGTCTGCCACACGGGCAGCTGGAACTGCTTTACGAGCGAGGCGGACGAGGCGAGCAGCATGGAGCGCCTGTACGGTACGATTTCCGAACGTTTCGCCAACCCCAAGCCGGGCAGCTATACCGCGACGCTCAACGACAAGCGGGTGCGCGAGAAGGTGATGGAGGAGGCGGAGGAGCTGACCGAGGCCGAGGGCCGCGAGGAGGTCGTCTGGGAAGCCGCCGACCTGCTCTACTTCGTCAGTGTCCTGATGTACAAGGAGGGCGTCAGCTGGCAGGACGTGTACGACGAGCTGGACAGGCGCCACAAGGAAAAGTAGTCTCCCGGGCCGTTTCCTTCAATTGACAGATGGGCTTGCTTTGTTCTATTATGTTTCATCATGCCGGATGGAAAATCTGTTTTTGATTCGATAAACGCCCTCGTCGGCTATGGTCTGGTGACCGGGCTGATAGAAAAAGAGGATGTCATATATACCAAAAACCGCCTGCTGGAGCTGTTCCGGCTGGACGGTTTTGAGACCGCGGAGCAGGCCGCTGCAGTGCCTTCCGTGGAAGTCTCCGACTTGGAGGGCATCCTGAAGGACCTGCTCGATTATGCGGCCGGCAAGGGGATTTTCCAGGATGAAGGCATTGTATACCGCGACCTCTTTGATACCAAGATTATGTCCTGCCTGGTTTCCCGTCCTTCCTGGGTGGAAGGCGAGTTCCTCCGGAGGTTCAGGACATCGGCCAAGGAGGCGACCGACTGGTTCTATAAGTTCAGTCAGGATACCGATTACATCCGCCGCTACCGCATCTGCAGGGACGTGCGGTGGAAGACCAGGACCGAGTACGGCGACATAGACATGTCGATAAACCTCTCCAAGCCGGAGAAGGATCCCAAGGCAATCGCCGCCGCCCGGACTGCCCCGCAGGGGGGCTACCCTTCCTGCCTCCTGTGCAAGGAGAACGTCGGCTATGCAGGCCGGGTGAACCATGCTGCCCGCCAGACCCACAGGATTATCCCCCTCCGCCTGAACGGGAAGGAGTGGGGCTTCCAGTACTCACCTTACGTCTACTATAACGAGCACTGCATCGTGTTCAGCTTTGAGCATACGCCCATGGCGATCAGCCACGAGACTTTTGCCAGCCTTTTTGACTTCGTGAAGCTTTTTCCCCATTACATCATCGGGAGCAATGCCGATCTGCCGATTGTCGGCGGTTCCATCCTGACCCATGACCATTTTCAGGGAGGCTGCTATGAGTTCCCGATGGCGCGGGCGGACTATGAGGAGACTTTCTCCATCTCGGGCTTTGACGACGTGAAGTGCGGCATCATCAAGTGGCCCATGTCGGTCATCCGTCTGACCGGAGGCTCCAGCGAGAGGCTCGTCCAGCTGGCGGACAAAATCCTGCTCAAATGGCGGGGCTACACTGACAAGGATGCGTTCGTCTTTGCGGAGACGGACGGAGAGAAGCACAACACGATAACCCCGATCGCACGCAAGCGCAACGGCCTCTACGAGCTGGACCTGGTGCTCCGCAACAACATCACGACGGAGGAGCATCCGCTCGGTGTCTATCATCCTCATGCTGACAAGCACCACATAAAGAAAGAGAATATCGGTCTCATCGAGGTGATGGGACTTGCCGTCCTGCCTGCCCGGCTCAAGAAGGAGCTTTCCGACCTGGCCGTGGCAATCGTGAACGGCAGGGACATCGCGGGAGACCCGGAGCTTGGCAAGCACGCGGAGTGGGTGGGGGACATCCTTGCCCGGCACGGCAAGCTGACCCGGGAGAACGTGGGGCAGGTGCTCAAGGACGAGACGGGCCTTGTCTTCGCCCAGGTTCTGGAGGACGCAGGGGTCTACAAACGGACGGAGGCAGGCAGGACTGCCTTCAGAAAATTCATCAAATCATTCGCGTAAATCGCATATATAAGGAAGAACTGTATGTCAAACTTGCAGGTACCGGGCGGTTATAAGCCGCTGTTGAATGAGAAGGAAACTGAGCATGCAATCGTGCTCATCAAGGAATTTTTCCAGCTGTCGCTTTCGACGGAGCTGAGCCTGACCCGCGTCACGGCCCCGCTGTTCGTGCGGTCGGGACTGGGAATCAACGACGATCTGAACGGTGTGGAGCGGCCCGTCCGCTTTCCGGTCAAGGACATGGGCGAGCAGCAGCTGGAGATTGTCCACTCGCTCGCCAAGTGGAAGCGGCTCAAGATTGCCGAGATGGGCTTGCCGCGGGGCTTCGGCATTTACACGGACATGAACGCCATCCGCGCGGACGAGGATCTGGACAACCTGCACTCCCTCTACGTGGATCAGTGGGACTGGGAAATCCGCATAGACGAGCGGGACCGGACAGTGATGTTCCTGAAGGAGACGGTTGCTAAGCTCTATTCCTGCCTCAAGCAGACGGAGTTCTATATATATGACAACTATGAGCACATTGAACCCATTCTGCCCGAGCACATCACGTTCGTCTTTGCTGACGACCTCCAGAGGGAGTTCCCGGACAAGAGCCCCAAGGAGAGGGAGCAGATCGTCACCAAGAAGTACGGGGCGGTCTTCCTGATAGGAATCGGCGGCAAGCTGCCCGACGGCAGCATTCACGACGGCCGCGCCCCGGACTATGACGACTGGATCACCGAGAGCGGGGACGGGCACAGGGGGCTGAACGGCGACATCCTGGTCTGGAACCCCGTGCTCCAGTCTGCGATGGAGCTTTCTTCCATGGGAATTCGCGTCAGCCCCGAGTCCCTCAAGGCCCAGCTTGCCGAGCGCGGCTGCCCGGAGCGGGCGGAGCTGGAGTTCCACAAGAAGCTGCTCTCCGGCGAGCTTCCCCAGACCCTGGGCGGCGGAATCGGCCAGAGCCGTCTGTGCATGTACTTCCTGCGCAAGGCCCACAGCGGCGAAATTCAGGTGAGTACCTGGCCGGACGAGATGCGCAGCAGCTGTGCAAAGGCGGGAATACGGCTGCTGTAGCCTGCTAAAATCGTTGCAGATTCCGATATTATCATATATAATAGATATATTAGGCTGTGATTGTCGGAACGGGGGTGACGATTTTAAATGGAGAAACTGGACGATAAAGGGACAGGCGGTGACTGCCAGCTTCTCATGCAGTGTTGTGCGCTCATGCACAAGTCTCTGGTGCGGGATGAGAGCATAAGCTGCGTCCTTTCTCTCCTTGGAAGCAAGCTGGAGGCCAGCAGGATAGGGCTCTTCGTGATGGTTGAGCCCGAGGTCATCTACCGGGCCTACGACTGGAGCCGGGAAAAAGGTTTCTCCAGTCTGGGGACATCCGATGTATTCCTGGAAGGGGAGGCCGCAGGCTACTGCTGTTCCATTTCAGAGGCCTACCTCTATGATGAAGCCGATGTCCTTTTCTTTGAGCGGAAGCTGCTCGCCGATTACGGTGTCATACTGGAGAATGAGGCGAAGTCCATGCTCGTGCTCCCCCTGGAATACGGCGGACAGGTCAAAGGCTTCATAGAGGCGGAGAATGTCGCCGCTTCTGCTGTCCACGAGTTCCGGGCCTCTTTGGTTTATCTTCCGTTCATCATTCTTGGCCCCGTATACCGCAGGATGGAGAATGAGGCCCTCCGCAAAGAGAGCGGAATCCTGTCTGAGAATAAGATTCTCTATGAAATGACGATGGAGAACGCCAAAATCCTCGTCTTCGAGACTGATCTTTCCCGCGGTGTTACGGTTGTCGTGGATTCACCCTATTCCAGGCGTTTCATGCGGGATTCGGGCTTCCCTAAGGTCATGCAGGATCCCGTAAACGTACTTTCACCGCACATGGACTCCGAAGGCAAGCGGCTGTTCGCTGCCGCTCTGGCGGAAATCGAGGGCGGAAGAAAGGAGGCGACCTGTACACTTCGCTTCTACAGGAGGACGGGGGAGGAGCCTACCTACATAAAGGTGAGCATGTACGGCATTTCCGGGCAGAGAGGGAAGTTCACCAAGATTTACACGATGTTTCAGGACGTCAGCGACTACCTCAAGAGCGAGGAGCTGCTGAGGGCCGAGAACGAGAGGATGAGCGAGCTCAAGAAGCGGGAGGATGAGCTTTCCGTCCTCAAGAACAAAGAGCTTGAGCTTCTTCAGAAGCATAAGGCTGCCCTTGACTCGCTGGAATTCATTCTCTGGGAAATTGACCTGTATGCCGGGACGACCGTGCCCATTGATTCCCCCTTCTTTGAGCGCTGCCGTAAGATTTACGGGCTTCCCAAGAATAACACCGAGGTCTCCCACTACCTGTACGGGCTTCTGGACGAAGAAGACCAAATCCGCATCAAGAAGATGTTTACCGTCCTCAGGCAGGGACGGCTGTTCAAGATGGACATCAGGATTTCTCTGGGCAAGGACGGAACCGAGCGTGTCATGCGCATCTCGGCGACTCCTTCCAAAAGCTCCTCCGGGGACTGGGACAGCGCGGTCGCAACCTCCTACGACATAACCGACCAGGTGGTCAAGACGGGCGACTACGAGCAGGAGCTTGCCTACTTCCATCTGTCGCGCTCGAGCGGCATACTGATGTCGGCGCATGTAAACCTGTCCCAGAATAATTTTCTGGAAAGTACGCCCGAAATCGATCCTTCCGCCCGCGCCATGTCCTATGACGAGATGGTCTGGCGGGGTCACGGCTTCGCCGCTGTCCTGTCTGACGGGAGGCCCGGTACGGAAGTGTTCGACAGGTCCAACCTCCTTAAAGAGTGGACGGCAGGAAGGACCAAGTTTTCCTATACCATGCGCTACAGGGGGCAGAAGCAGGTTCAGTGGGTCAGGACTGACTTCCGCCTGCAGGAGAACCCCAATACCAAGGACATAGAGTTTTTCTGCTACGTGACTGATGTCACTAAGGATGAGCTTTTGTCCCGCCTTCTGAACAGGCTGGGCGATGTCATCTATGAGTTCATCGCCGTTATCAACCCCGCCGAAAAGTCAATATGCTTCATCGGCTCCCCGGAATACGAGGACCTGAAGTACATAGACTACTACCAGTACGTTGAGAGCGAGATTGAGCGGCATCTCCTGCCCATAGACTCAAACCATTCCCGCGAGCAGTATGATATAGAAAACATACAGAAAGAGCTTGCCAGGGATTCCCACTACTCAAACATCATCCCCTGGAGGAGTCCGGACGGAGAGCCGATCAGGAAGATGGCCCAGTACTTCTACCTGGATCCGGCACGGGAACTCATCCTGTGCTGCATCACCGATGTCACCGAGCAGTACAGGCAGGAGCAGATACGGCTGCAGGAAGTCGAGGACGCTCTCAGGCGGGCGGATGTCGCCAACCGGGCAAAGAGCGAGTTCGTCTCCCGCATAAGCCATGACATCCGCACTCCGATTGGGGCTGTCCTGAACCTGACCCAGTTCGCGGAGGAGGACATAGACAAGAAGGACAAGCTTGCGGATGACCTCGCCAAGATAAAGACCTCCGGCCGCTTCCTGCTCTCGCTGATAAACGACGTGCTGGACATCTCCAAGATAGACTCCGGCAAGATAGAGCTTGTCCCCGAACCGTGCTCATACGAAGGGTTCATCGAGGAGATAAGCAGCCTCCTTGAGTCCATGTGCTGCGACAAGGGGCTTGATTGCATTATAAACGCAGCCCCGCCGGTTGAGAAGGCGTTCATGGCCGATAAGGTGCGCCTGAACCAGGTCACGCTGAACCTGCTGTCCAATTCCGTCAAGTACACTCCGGCCGGAGGAGCCGTCAGTTTCTTCGTCGATCAGGAGAGGCTTCCGGGCGGAAAGGTCTCCATGCATATATGTGTCGCCGATAACGGAATAGGCATGACGGAGGAATTCCAGCGCAAGATGTTCGACGAATTCACGCAGGACAGCAAGAACCCCCTGCGCGACAAGACGACTCCGGGAACGGGACTGGGGCTTTCCATCGT
>CADBRC010000281.1 GCA_902796985.1 uncultured Spirochaetaceae bacterium | reverse complement strand
TTTACAATACGGTGCTCGCGGGAATGCAGCTGGACGGCAGGAGCTTCTTCTATGTAAACGCGCTGGAGTCCCTGCCCGGCATTTCCGGCAGGGCGGTGACCCACCGGCATACGCTGCCGGTCCGCCCTCAGTGGTTTGCCTGTGCATGCTGTCCGCCCAACGCGGCCCGCCTGATTGCTTCCATAAGCCGCTATGCCTGGATGCTGGACGAGGGCAGCAGGACCGTCTACAGCCTGCTTTTCATCGGGGGGACGCTTGACCTGTCCGAAAGGCACGGGGTAAAGATCCACGTGGCGACGGGCTACCCCTATGACGGCAGGGTGGAATACAGCTTCGAGCCGTGCGGAAACGGGAGCCGGGGCCAGGGGCGGAGCCAAGACCAGGGCCAGGGGCGGGGCCCGGAGGCCCTGACCCTCGCCGTGAGGCTTCCCGCGTGGTCGCGGGGCAGTGTCCGCTGCTTCAGGAACGGGAAGGAGCTGGCGTACGATGAAAAGGACGGCTTTGCATATATAGCACATGTAATAGAAGATTTTGGCCCGGACGACACGCTCTCCTTTGAGTTTGACATGAAGCCCCGGCGGATCTATCCTTCGCCCCGCATCAGCGCGGACTCCGGCAAGGTCGCCTTCATGCGCGGCCCGCTGGTCTACTGTGCCGAGGGGGCGGACAACCCGGACGGCGTGCTGAACCTGCGGGTCAAACGCGATGCGGAGCCCCGCCTGCTTCCGTTTGGCACGGATGAGCTTTTCGGGGTACAGAAGCTGACGGTCGCAGGGCGGCGGCTTTCTGACACGGGAAGCCTGTACGCCGATGAGAGGCCGGAGGAAGCAGACTGCGGCATCACGCTCGTTCCCTATTACGCCTGGGCCAACCGGGGCGAAAACGAGATGCGGGTCTGGCTCCCGGAAGAATAAGTCTTTCAGGAGCACGGGCATGAACAAGGCTCTGAGGAAACGGCTCGTTTCCCTTGCGGACAAGTACGAGACGGCGGACTTTCTGGAGAAGGACCCCTCCTGCTTCATGCACCGTTACAGGCGGACGGAAGACCGGGAGCTTGTCGCCTTTGTCGCCGCCGCCCTCGCGTTCGGCAGGAGGGATCAGATTCTTTCCCATGTGGAGCGGATTCTGGAACTGGCGGGCCCGGGTCCTGCCGGATGGGTAAGGGAAGGGGGCTGGAAACGGCACTTCCCTGACTCCTCCGCCTCCTTTTACCGGACCTACAGCTACGGCTCGATGCGGGCCTTGTTCGGGACCTTGCAGGACATACTGCGGCGGGGGACGCTCGGCGAGTACTTCCGGGACAGATACCGGGAAGCGGAGGGGAGGGCGGACGGTTTTTCCAGAGGCGGCGACAGCTTTTCCTGCGGGACGGACGGGCCCCTCCCGCACAGGCATCTGTGCCAGGTCATCGCCTCCTGCTTCCCCGACGGCTGCACCCTCATACCGCGCTCACCGGACTGCGCATTTAAAAAACTGAACATGTTCCTGCGCTGGATGGTACGGGATTCTTCCCCCGTCGACCTGGGACTCTGGTCTTCATGGTACGACAAGGCGGACCTGCTTTTGCCGCTGGATACCCACGTCATGCAGGAGGCGACCCGCCTGGACCTGCTCGCTCCCACAGCGGGCGGAAAGCTGCGGGCGGCTTCGTTCAAGCGTGCCGTGGAGCTTACCGCGGCGATGGGCGAGGCTTTTCCCGGCGACCCGGTGCGGGGCGATTATGCCCTTTTTGGTCTGGGAGTGGACGTGGAGACGGCATCCCGCAGGCCATTTTGACGCAAATTTTAGTAAAAAACCGGTAAAATTCGCAAAAAACTATTCTTCAGGGTAGGTGACAGGATCAAAACTCTGTTTTACAATACTGTCATACTCTTTGTAAAGAGAAGCCCCGCACATCTGCTGTCGTTGACAGAGGGATGTGCAGTCCGGCGGAGTGCCTGTCAGGCCTCCTCTGCCGGACTATTTTTTAACCGCATGCAACGGATCTGGGGCTTTCTCCGGCAGCGACGGTGCGGCGGGCTGAATGACGGCTGAAAAAACGCGGCGGATGACTCAAAAATAGGTTTATGGAATCGGCAGTTGTGAATCTGGAGGAGCTTTCGGACAAGCTCACGCACTTTTTGAACGGCTACAACCTCATCGGTGCCTGGAACGACAGGCATGTGTATTTCTCTTTGACCGAGGAGCAGCTGAAGGCGTACCCCAAACTCATCTGCGGGCTGTACCTGAACCTTATAATGGAAGGCGATCTGGACAAAGCGAACGAGCTTCTGCAGCGGTTTGACGTCAACCATCTCTTCCGTATGTCGATGGAGCTGGTGCTGCCGGGAATTCCCTGGAAGCGTTTCATTGAGGTCATCGACTATATGAGGGAACACCAGCTCCGGATATCCACCATGCAGCTTTCTGCCGGCCGTCCCACCGCCATCAACGGAGTCATGGACTTCACCCGGCTGGCACCGTTTCTGGAAAGGCACGGGGAGCGTTTCATCGAGGCTATGGATTTTCTGTATGATGGCAGCGTGGGGCCGGCGGCCTATGACTTGTTCCGGGCGGAATGGTATTACCAGCAGGACAGGCTGACTGAGGCCAGCGTGCTCGTCAACCGGATCATACAGGAATTTGACAACGACAGTCAGCGACGGCTTCTGTTCGTCGCCTTATACCTGCAGACCAAGATAGCGGCCGCATGCGGGACTGTGACGAACCCCTTGGGCTACATAAAGAACGTCCGCAGGTTTGCGGGAAAGATGGGCGAGCAGGAGTTTTCCTACAACATTGATGCGGCGGAAGCCTATTCCGCCCTCTTCAACGGTCATTACGAGATCGCGTCCCGCTGGCTTTCCAGTAATGCACCGGACGAGTTTGCAGACTTCTGCATGCTGGACCTCTACCGCTACATGGTAAAGATACGCTGCTACATCGTAAACAAGCGGTATATGTCCGCCGTCGCCATAGCAGAGCGGCTCCGGCCCCTGCTGGAGGCGGGCAACAGGCAGATGGACCTGTGCGAGATGGACCTGCTGCTCGCGGTATGCTACTACCGCACGAACGAGAAGGAGCTTGCGTTCCAGACGCTGGAACGCGTGCTGAGAATTGCCAGGAGGAGGGGCTACTACCGGCTGCTGGCGGACGAGGGGGCCGCCCTGCTTCCGCTGCTCATTGCGTACATAAAGGCGAAAGGCAAGACCCCCTTTCTGGAGCGGCTCGTTGAGAGCACTCGGGATCTGGCGGCTAATTACCCCCTCTACCTGAAGCCCGTCAACAAGGGCGGGGCGGTGTTCTCTAACCTGGAGATTTCCATCCTGAAATTTCTGGAGCAGGGCAAGACAAATGAAGAACTCGCCAAGTATTTCTTCATCAGCGAAAACACGGTCAAATTTCATTTAAAGAACATCTACAAGAAGCTGGATGTGAGTACCGTCTATCAGGCGGTGTGGGAAGCCCGGCTTCTGGGAATCATTTAGGGGCAAACAAATTATGGAAGCTGACATTAGCGGAGAAAAAAACATGGAAAACGAGACTGTGGAGGCGGAGAAAAAGCTTATTCCGGCGGAAGAGCTCTCAACGAGATTGGCGTCTTTCTTGAAAAGCTATTATCTTGTCGATATATGGAGGGAAAAGGACTCTTACGCTGCCCTGACACCCGAGGACTTGAAGGCATATCCGCGCTGTTTTACCGGGCTCTTCGTCATCATGATTATGAGCGGGAATCTTGCCGAGGCGGGGAAATTCCTGGATAAGTTCGATAAGGACAGCATGGCCCGGATGGGCATGGAGATTACTTACCCGGGGATTACGGTCAAGAGGCTCGTCGAGATAATCGGGCACATGCAGGACAT
>CADBRC010000280.1 GCA_902796985.1 uncultured Spirochaetaceae bacterium | reverse complement strand
AGCTTCAGGTGACAAAACGCTTAAGCTTCAGGTGACAAAACGCTTAAGCTTCAGGTGACAAAACGCTTAAGCTTCAGGTGACAAAATGCTTAAGCCTCACGTGACAAAACGCTTAAGCTTCACGCCACTTGCCCAGCAGCGTTTTCTGCCCTATAATGTCCTCATGCTCTCATACCAGCACGAATACCACGCGGGGAACCACGCGGACATCCTCAAGCACACATGCCTGCTCGCCATCCTCCGCTCGCTCCGCAAGAAAGACAAGCCCTTCACCGTCATTGACTGCCACGCCGGGGCAGGAAGATTCCGCCTGGACGACGAGCGCCTTGTCAGAACCGGCGAGGCCCAGGAAGGAATCATCGACCTGATGACACGAAGCATACATGAGATGCCCCCGCTCCTGCAGGATTACGTCCGGCTGGAAAAAGCCTACTATGCACAGGGCCTCTATGCAGGCAGCCCGGAGATAGAGCGGTTAAGCCTCCGCGAGGGGGATGCCCTGCATCTGGTGGAAAAGCATCCCGCCGCCCTGGAAAGCCTAAGGACAAATGTCCGCCAGCCCCTGCTGGATGCCGGGAAAGGGGCCTCAGACAACGAACGGCGCTGTCCGGTGCGGGCGGACGTGCGGGAAGATGACAGCTATGCCGCGCTCAAGGCCCTCTGCCCTCCCCCGGTCAAACGAGGTCTGGTGCTGATAGACCCCAGCTACGAGGACGCAGAGGACTACACCCGGGTTCGCGATGCCGTAGAGGGCGTAATTACAAAGTGGAACACAGCGGTCATCGCCGTCTGGTATCCCCTGCTTGTCCGGCGCAAGAACGAGACGGCCCAGCTTTTGTCCTCGCTGGAAGACTATGCCAAGATGCAGACCGTTCCCAGGGAGACGCTCCGCATTCAGGCCGCTGTCCGAAGCGCGGAGGCCATGACGGAGGAGGCCGGAAGCCACCTCTACGGCAGCGGGATGTTCATCGTGAATCCGCCCTGGAAGCTCAAGGAGGAGATGGAAGAAGTGGTCAGCTATCTGGAAAAGAATCTGAGAAAGTAAAAAGGGAACTTTTCCCGCCCTCTATGACGGGATGGAATCTGTCGGATAGAAGGCGGCCTGTATGATGGCGAAGACCTCCTTGTCCTTGTAGTTCCAGCGGTACTCGGCGGCCCGCATGAAGCGGATGATGTAGGTAGACCCGTCAGGCAGAAGGTACATATAGGGGATGAAGTCCCGGGCTTTTTTCTCAAAGTAGAGCCAGGCCTGCAGGTAGACGAACTCGTCGCCGGTCGTGTACTGTTCCATCGTCGTAAGCGGGCAGCTTATCACGTCGTCAACTATCTTGGTCTCGTAGGCTCCGAAGCTGGCGTTGGCCTCGCGGATGGCCTTGTAGAGGTTGTAGGCGGAAAATATGCGCTCCTCATCACAGGTAAGGGAATCGGCCTCGGAAGACTTCTCGCCCAAAGTCTTGTAAGGAAAGCGGTACTTGCGGTAGTTTCCCGCGACGGCGAGCTTAAACTCTTCCTCGTAATAGTCGATTTTCTTCTGCCTGATTTCGTCCTCACGCATAGGCTTGGACGGAGTACCATTCGGATTAGTAGCTTTAAACAGTGCCAGTTTATCTTCTAAGGCGTTGAAAACACGGGGCAGTTTGAGGGAATTGACTTTCTTTTGATTTACCTTTCTATTCTCAGCCATCTGGCCTTGCCGCCCTGCGCAAACTTGGAAGCGGTAAACGGGAGTCGGACCCGCCTATCAAGCTTGGGAAGCTCGCATACTACCGATGTATTATTACCGCAAAACTGATAGCAGTATACGGCAAAATCGCTTTTTATGCAAGGGGAATACTCAAAATTTTGGCGGCAAATTATCCTGCCTTCCCGGGTTCACGAACATAACCAACAGCAGCCCCCGCCGCCTGCGTCAGTCAGTCACGGTCAGAGTAAAGGTATACCGGCTCGCAGCTTTGGAGACGCCGACGTATTGGTCCACCGACCTGTTCGCTGTAACCCGCAAATCGTCCAAAGTCCAGGTCTTGTTGTAGGACCCGACTGACGTAGGTGTTTCTCCCGGGTTGTCGTCATACGAAAAACTGCCGTTAGTTGTCCAGAACCTGAATGAGCTGTCCGGACGGCAGGGAGGTCTTCGAGAGGGATGGTGAAGGCGGCACCTCCCTCCGCCGGGCCCGTCCTGCTGCCCGTGCAGTAGGGAGTCCCGTCCGGGAGGTACATCGTCAGCGTCACCGTGATTATT
>CADBRC010000279.1 GCA_902796985.1 uncultured Spirochaetaceae bacterium | reverse complement strand
GCGAGCGGAAGCCCGAAGCCCGCATGTGCCAGCCATATACCCAGGTATGTCCCGTTCAGGTGAATCTTCTGGTAGTCGCGCAGAATAGGGATGAGGGATATCTGCAGGGGGACGACCAGCAGGGCGACGACCATGCCGAACATGACGTTCCGCCCCTTGAATTCCAGCCATGCGAATCCATAGGCTGCGGCTGCAGCGATGAAAATGGGGATGATGACGGCGGGCAGGGTCACGGTCATGGAGGTCAGGAATGCGCCGAGCATCGTCGCACCGCGGACGGCCTGCGTACCGCTTGCGTTTCCGACGCTATACCGCTGGCCGAAAAGCACCTGGTTGTAGTTGTCCAGCGTAAAGCTCTTGAGGTCACTGAACGCTTTCCACCATCCTGTCGAATTGACGGCATCCGCGCTGCGGAAAGATGTTATGAAAATACCGAGGGTCGGAATCGTCCATATAATGCATATAATGACAAGGACGGCGGTGATTATCGTCCTGCCGGGGGTCTTCTTGCGTTTGTCCAGCTCTTGTTCTTTCATTTGAATGCCTCCCTGTTTCGGAATTCTTTCAGGTTGTAATAAACGACCGGGCTTACGCCAATCAGAATCAGTATGGCGATCGCCGATCCGCGCCCATAATTCTGGAACGTGAACATCTGCTTGTACTGCTGAGAGGCAAGGACTTCCGTGCCGAACATTCCGTTCGTCATGGAGTAGACGATGTCGAAGCATTTGAGCGCGGCGAGAAGGATTGTCGTGCTGACGCTTATGATGGATCCGCGTATGTTCGGGATGATTATCTGCATCAGTATGCGGAACTCTCCCGCCCCGTCAATCCGTGCGGCCTCTATCATATCCTCCGGAACGGCCTTGAGTGCCGCGGACAGGACGACCAGGGCGAAACCTGTCTGGAGCCAGACGAATATCGCGATGAGAAAGAGGTTGTTCCAGGGGGCGTTCTGCAGCCAGTTCTGCGGCTCTCCCCCGCAGGCGACGACGAGCGCGTTCAGAAGCCCCGTCTGCTCGGCCCCGCCGAATTTCGCCGAATACATGAACTTGAATATCACGCCCGCACCGACCAGCGAGATGGACATGGGCAGGAAGATAAATGTCTTGCCCACTTTTTCGATATAACTGCGGTCCGCCAGTATTGCCGCAATCAGGCCGAACACGACGCTGAACGCCGTCCCGCACACCAGCCATATCACGGTGTTCCGTATGGACACCAGCATGGAGCGGTCGGTGAACAGATACTTGTAGTTGTCCAGCCCGACGAACTGGCTCGAATCCTTGTTCATAAAGCTGAATACGAAGGACCGGGCAGTCGGTATGAGCAGATACCATGCCAGTATGAGCACCGCAGGCCCGACAAAGATGTAAGGAACAATCTTGTTGTATGTCTTCGCAGGGAAGAGCTGGGACAAAAGGTTCAGCGAGTAGAAAATCAGGACGACGCTTGCCACGCCCCATACGATGGCGATGAGCGTCGTAAGAATCTGCGGGATGTTGTCGTTCCGCAGAAGAAGGAAGCCCCCGGCGGCTATGGCGGTCGTAGCGGCGACGACGGCGAGCGTCTTTATGAAATCCGGGGCTGAGGAAGTCTGCTTGAGTGTCTTTGCGTCAGACATACACCCTCCAGTTCGTTTTGATTCAGCTATCTGCCACAAGACCCGCAAGGGCCTCATGGCAGCCGTTTCTTTTCGGTAAAGGCCGGATTAGCGCGGCCAGGTCTCCTCAATCGTCTTGAGGCACTGCTCGGCGTTCTCAGCGCCGCTTACATAGTTGACCATACCGGTCCAGAAGGAACCTGAGCCGACTTCCGTGGGCATAAGGTCCGAAGCATCGAAGCGGAACACCGTTGCATTGACCAGAATCTTCGCAATCTCACGCTCCAGGCTGTTGCCGTAGTCGTCGAAGTTCTGCGTCTTGTGCGGGAACAGGGCGCCTCCAATCCGTGCCCAGGGAGCGCATGCTTCCCAGGTCGTCAGGAAGGTCAAGAACTCCTTTACGCCGGCTTTGTCCGTGAATGCGACGAACTGGTCTCCGCCGCCAAGAACGGGCGTTCCCCACTTTGCATCGACGCTCGGCAGCGCGAACACGCCGACGTTCTCCTCAAGGTTCGCCTGAATCTCATCCTGCATGAACCCGGTGATGAAGTTACCCTGACGGTTCATCATCGCCGTCGGCGGATTGGTGAACAGGGGCTTTACGCTGTCGCCGTAGTTCTGGGCGATGATGTTGTTGGGGCCGCCGAGGACATACTTCTTGTTGAGGAATACCTCTCCGCAGTAGTTCAGTGCCTTGAGGACGGCAGGATCATTGAACGCAATCTCGTGGTTGACCCATTTGTCGTATACGTCGGGCCCGGCCGTGCGGAGCATCATGTCCTCCATCCAGTCCGTACCGACCCATCCGGTCGCTGCCGCAGACTCAAAGCCGATTGACCACGGAGCTATGCCGTCGGACACCATCTTGTCCTCGAGCTTCTTCAGTTCGTCCCAAGTCTTGGGGATTGTGTAGCCGCGCTTTGCCCATTCCTTCTTGTTGTACCAGACGAAGCTCTTTGCGTTGACACGGTGGAAAATGCCGTACACCTGGCCTTTGTGCGAACCAAGATCCTTCCATACCGGGGCATAGTTCGCATCTATCGCGCTGACGACATCTGAAGGAAGCGGTTTGAGGTATCCTGCATCCGCGAAGCGCTTCATTGTACCGGGCTGGGGCAGGGCTGCAATGTCCGGCGGGGTTCCGGCCTGCGTCTCAACCTGAATCTGAACCTCAAAGTCCGGGCTTCCCGTGTAGACGACGTTGTAGCCTGACTTCTCGTTGAAAATCTTCACAATCTCCTGAAAGCGGGCCTCCTCCTCGCCGCGGAATGCACCCTCGATGCGGATTGTCTTATCCTCCGCCTTTGCCTTTCCGGAGCTCCCGGACGATGACTCGCCGCCCTTGCCTCCGCAGCCCGTTACCATCATGACCAGCGCAGACGCTGACAAAACCAATACAGCCTTTGTAAACATACTTTTCTTCATCCGAAACCTCCTGTTTAATTGCGGATGTTTTTATTTATTCTCAAACCAGTTTTTACCTGGTGGTTTCCCTTTCTATAATCTCAAGCGGAATGTTCAGGTTTATCGCAGGCCTCGCCGGATTTTTCATCCGTGCAAGCACCAGTTCAGCGGCGACTTTGCCGGATGAATCCAGATTCTGGCTCACCGTGCTCAGCCCGATGTAGCCTGCGATGTCTATGTTGTCAAAGCCGAGGACTTTTATATCCCCGGGAATCTTCAGCCCCTTCTCATGCGCCAGGTACAAGAAGCGGGCGGCAATGAGGTCACTCGAGCAGAACACGCAGTCGGGAAGATTCTTCTGTGAAAGAAACTCATTGATTCCCTTGTCCAGTTTCTGCTCCGAGAATTCACCGATCCAGACATGCTCTTCCGGAATCGTTATCCCCTGATTGGCAAAGTAGAAGTTGTAGCCCCTGAAGCGGTCCTCCGTGGCCCCGACTGCATACGACAGTCCTGACTTCTCTCCTATGAAACCGGGGTTCCTGCATCCTTTTGCATAGAGGTACTCGGCGGCTTTCTGCCCCCCGGTCAGGTTGTGTATGTTCACGCAGTCAAAGCCTTCTATATCCCCTTCCACGAAGCAGACGGGAAAAGTCACGTCTCTCAGCATGTCCAGCAGGTCTTTCTCCAGCGTCATGCAGAAAAATATCAGTCCGTCCACGCGAACCGTGTTCACGATGTTGCTCACGTAGCTGTTCAGGTCTTCCACGGAGTCCACGGAGTAGATGACAAGCTCGTAATGCTGCTCCGCGAGCATTTCGGCGACACCCCGCAGGCGTTCCATGAAAGACGGCTGGGTGAAGAAAGGAGCTATCACGCCAATTTTCCGGTAGCTCTTCCGGGCATTTGCCACTGCATCGGCCTTGGGTACAAAATTCAGTTCCTTTATCGCCTCCATGACTTTGAGGCGCTTGTCCGCGCCCACTTTGTCCGGCTCGTTCAGCACACGCGAGACTGTAGCGGAGCTTACCCCCGCCAGCTTTGCCACATCGTAGATGGTGCTTGCCTTCTTCATGAAGTTCTCCTTTTTTATGAAACTGCTTTCACGTAACTGGTTACATTATACACCTAACCAGCCCACTGTCAATCGCTTTTTCCTGTTTTTTTTCAGTTTCATGAAAGTTTCATGCCGCCACGGTTCCAGCCGCCCTCCCCCGCTAGTCCGAGCGGCCCAAAACGTGTTATACTATGAAGCATGAAGCTAAGAAAGCTTGCACCGTCGAAAGAGAAAGCCCCCCAGCTCGCAGCCCTCGCCCTGTCCGTCCTGACGGTCCTGCTGCTCTGCCTGTATGCCTTCTACCAGCTTCCCCGGATCGCTAAAGAGGGCGAAACCCAGGCTCCCGGAGGGGACAGGAAGTACCACGTGCTTGTACTCGGCGAGGCGGCGGACGAAGACGCACTCAAGGAAATCTACAGGGGGGCGGAGACGGAAAGCAGGTCCTACGACTGCGTAGTGGAGCTGGACGTGCCCTCCTCCCTCGCGGAAGGCCAGTCGCTCCAGAAGCTCCTGGACTTCGCCTCCTTCGTCGATGCCGACGGGGTCATTGCGTACATCGGCGAAGGGACAGGGAGCCTGAGCATCCCCGCATCATTCAGCGGCAGGGAGATACCCCTCATAACGGTGTCCCGCTACGACGAATCCATTCCCCAGGTCTCCCACATCGGAACGAACTACTCGGAGCTCGGCAGGATGATTTCCCGCGAGAGCGCAGTCTACCTGAACGGCAGGGGCAGGCTCATCATCATAAATACGGTAAAGTCCAACAGCGCCAACTACAGCAACCTGATGGCGAGCGTCAAGAGCGGACTCGCCTACTTTGAAAACATCGACGTATACATCGCCGACCTGGAATCCAGCGCGGCGATTACGGACACCTCGGGCATCCTCGCGCGCAAGATACGCTACTCGGATGCGGACCTTCTGGTCTGCCTTTCCAGCGAAGACAGCATACGGGCGGCCCAGCTGGTAAACGATCTGGGCAAGGCGGGCTACATCGGAATAATCGGGTTCGGAGAGGGGAGCGTTCTGGACCGCTATCTGGAAATCGGGGTCATAACGGAGCTCCTTTCGATAGACTCCCAGAAGATAGGCTCGCTCGCCCTCAGGGAGCTGTTCGAGTACATCCACTACGGACACGCGAACAACTACATCGCCGCTGACGTGAAGGTGCGTAAGGGAGGCAGCCTGTGAGCGGAAGGTGGTCCGTCTCGTTCCGCAAGAGCCTCCGGGCAAAAATCCTCTTCGCAGTCATCCTTGCAATGGTCATAATCGGAAGCTCTTTCTTCATAACGACGAGCCAGAACAGGGACTTTCTGATCAGGATGGGCCGGTCCTACGAGACCAACGAGCGGCTCAGCGAGATTTCGGCGGAGCTCCTGTCCACTGAGGTCGCGCTGGAAAACTACATGGCATACAGGACATTCGAGAGCATAGACAGCTACTACCAGCACCAGAGCCTCGCGGAGTCCGCGCTCAGGGAATTCGACATCCCCCCCTCCACCGACAAGGTCAAGCTCTGCGAGCACAAGGTCTACAAGCTGTCCAAGTCTTTCTTCTCATACAGCCGCAAGGCGGTCACCTTCCAGCGCGCCAAGAATTCCTACATAGCCCGTGAGAACTACGTCCTGAGCCTGGAATGCTACAGCCTGATGCAGAAGGAGATAGAGAAGCTGAACTCCCTGCTGATGGCGAGGAACACGTCCCTGTACGCCGCAAATCAGGAAAGCTTCGACAAATTCTTCCGGGTCAGCACGGCTGTCATCATCCTCTTCTCGGTGCTGACCTGCACGATTCTCTACCTGTCGCTGACGATAATGATGCGGCCCCTGTCAAACATCTCCGACGTCGCCATGCGGATAGCAATCATGGACTTCGAAGTGCCGCTGTTCAACAATCAGGCCGAGGACGAGGTGGGCAACATCTGCCGTGCCTTCGACCGCATGATTGTCAGCATACAGGCATACATCGACAAAATCTGGGAGAAGGTCGCCCAGGAGAACGAGATGAAGGAGAAGGAGCTGGAGATGCGGGAACTGTATTCCTCCGCCCAGCTCCGCGCCCTGCAGAATCAGATAAATCCCCACTTCCTGTTCAACACGCTGAACACCGGGGCCCAGCTCGCGATGATGGAGGGGGCGGACAAGACCTGCTATTTCATCGAGCAGGTGGCAGACTTCTTCCGCTACAACATACAGCAAAAGGGAGCGGCGGCGAGCCTGGAGGAAGAACTTGCACTCGTAGACAACTTCATCTACATAATGAAAGTGCGCTTCGGGGACAGGCTGGACTTCATCAAAGAGGTGCCGGAAGATGTGGACTGCGGCGTGACCCTGCCCCGGATGATCCTGCAGCCCCTCGTGGAGAACTGCATAAAGTACGGCCTGAAGGAAGGCAAGGGACACGTCATCCTGAAGGTAGAGCAGACGGTCTTTGAAACGACCGTGTCCATCAGCGACAACGGGGGCGGAATGAGCGAGGAGCAGCGGCGGACAATCCTTGCGGCCGGCGGAGAGAAAGCAGACAACGCCCCCTCCGGAAGCAGCCCGGCAGG
>CADBRC010000278.1 GCA_902796985.1 uncultured Spirochaetaceae bacterium | reverse complement strand
CCTATTACGGCATTTTGGAAAAGCAGCTGAGAAACTACTATGCCAAGGCACAGAAAAAAGAAGGAAAGACGGGTGAGGTTCTCCTCTCCACCTTGGAGTGCCGTCTGGATAATCTGGTCTACAGGCTCGGAATCGCAAATTCCATCAGGATGGCCCGTCAGCTCGTTACTCATCGTCACATCACTGTTGACGGCGATGTCGTCAACTTCCCGTCAACCCATATCAAGGTTGGCCAGGTGGTTGCCCTCAAGGAGAAGGACAGGAAGAATGCCCAGTTCAAGAAGTGCTTCCTCGAGATGAACAAGTCTCCGCTCCCCTATCTGGAGCGCGATGACGACAACTTCTCCGGCAAGCTGATTGCGTATCCCCAGAGGAAGGACATCCCGGTTGAGATAAACGATCAGATGGTCGTTGAGTTCTACTCAAAGTAATTTGCAGTAAAGCAGCTTAAGCTCACTGCTTGATGGGGGCGGAAAGTTCGGTGCAGAAAGGACCGGGCTTTCCGCCCTTTAGTTTTTGTTCCCAATCCCCGCCGGGCGGTTCTTTTCCTGAAGGAATTTGAGGAATTCTTCTTTCTTCATTGGACGGGCAAAGTAGAATCCCTGAATGAAGTCGCAGTCCAGTTCCTCGAGTATGCGGTATTGCTGTTCCGTTTCCACGCCTTCGCAGACGATTTTGAAGCCGACATCGTGCATCATTGCGATGGTGTTCCGTATGATCGATTTGCCGGAGGGGGTTTCCACGATGTCCACGATACTCTTGTCAATCTTGACCAGGCTGAGCGGCAGGTCAATCGCCCGCTTTATGTTTGAATAACCTGTTCCGTAGTCGTCCAGGGAGAACGAATAGTTCTTCTTGAGCAGGGTCTCCACATTGTTGTAGCCGGTCATGGAATGCATGTCGGCCATCGATTCGGTAATTTCCATGTTGATCCGTTCGGAAGGCGTGCCGTATTTTGCCTGCAGCTGGTTTATCTTGCTGACGAGGTCCTTCTGCAGAAGCTGCTCCACCGACAGGTTCAGCTCGATGTAGTGCAGGCCGAGATCCATGAAGTCGGGAATCGTCACGAATTTGAAGATGCTCTCCAGGACGAAGTTCCCGACGGGGATGATCAGGCCGGTGCTTTCCGCCGTCGGGATGAACATGTCGGGCGGGATGAATCCGTGCTGGGGGTCGTTCAGCCGGATCAGGGCCTCGGCGGAGGAGAAGCGTTTCTGCTTGAGGTCGAATATCGGCTGGTAGTACATTTCAAAGTTGCCGTCCTCGATGCCCTTGGTTATGATGTCCGAAATGTTTTCCAGCAGGCGGAAGTTTTTGTCTTTGATGACTTCATCCGCCTTGAGCAGGAGCTGTCCCGGCTTGAGGTAGCGCTGGAAGAAGCGGCAGAACTGCAGCAGGCTGTCGATGTTGGAGAAGTCCCGGGGAAACTCCAGCAGGCAGAGCTTGGGATCCAGTATGGCGGCGTAGCTGTCGTTCATCAGGTTCCGCCACATGTCGATGAGCTCCGGGTGGTTCTTCTCTATGTCCACTCCGCCCTGGCTAAAGACGACCTGAATGCTTCCCGCCGAGTGGTAGTACAGCTTGTAACCGTTTATCTCGCTGATGATCTGGGCTATCTGATTCTCGGTCTGCTTGATGAAGTTGCAGAACTTCTCGTCGCCGAAGTAGTTCCGTGCCTCGGGGGCGTTGGCGAAGTTTATGACGAGGAGCGTCGCGCTCCTGCCCGACAGTTTGAGGTTGGACAGCTGCTTCCTGAGGGCTTCCTTCGTGTACAGTCCGGTGTCGGAGTCGAACATTTCCTCGGGGCGGTAGACGATGAGGTGTACCAGAAGGAGCGTGATGGCGGAGGAAATCATTTCCAGCAGGTAGTCGGCATTCAGGGACTGGGAGAGCGCGCAGAGGAAGTCGACGATGTAGGTTGAGGTCATCGTCAGCCATTTGACCCTTCCCAGATAGCGGCGCATTTTGCAAAGGCAGACGAAGCCGAAGATGCTGTAGCCCATTCCGATGCCGTACAGGACGTACATGTGCGGTCCCCTCTGGTAGTAGTCTTCCGGCGTTATCGTGAACAGTTGGTGGGTGAAGAGGTTTGACAGTATGACCAGGTGAAGGGTGATCAGTGGAGCGATGAGGGCGATCCGGTATGCCTTTTTCTTCAGCTTGAAGATGCTGTCGGTCTGGACGAAGATCAGGATGATATAGGTGAGCATGATGAACTGCCGGACAAACAGGTAGCTGTAGGTAACGATATGGGCGACGGCGAGTCCGAACGAAAAGCGGTGGATCAGGACGAACGACCAGTACATCAGGATGTCCAGCATGGTGGAGACGAGGCAGAGCCAGATGACGCGCAGGAAGGCCCGGTTCTCGATGCCCTTGAACATTTTCCGGTAATATATGGAAAAGAGGATGGCCGCATACACAAAAATTGCTACGTAGTTGAACACGAGGATACTTTTCACTTGTAGAGGCTCCCTGTCAGTGACCGTTAGTGTACCATAGGAATCGATAAACGTCTATATTGGGGGCGAGGGGCTTTGGGGTTTGACAAGACCCGCTTTATAATAGATAATTGAACTACTATGGCAGATTTAGATACAAAGAGCGAGGAGCGTCCGGCTTCAGGCGGCGGAAATTTCCTGACGGCCCTTTTGGACTTTATCCTCGGTCGGGAAAGCGACCCCCAGCGAAAGGAGCTTCAGGCGGTTCAGAAACAGCTGAACAAGACGGGCTACCGTTTTTACAAGTTCAGCAAGGACAGGCTTCTCTCGCCTTTTGCTTCATTCATCTATGAAGTGTACGAGATTGTAGATCCCCTGAGGGAGTTTTTTCTTGAGAATACGGCAGATAAATATTATTCTCATGCAGTCATTGAGTATTTCAAGACAGAAAAGATAGACCAGCTCATTGAAGCTATCTCGGAGGAGAGCCTGGAGGAGAAGGGAAAGAGCATGGAGGTCCCTGCCCTCAAGGAGTATGCCCACAAGACTTTTGACAGTTTGACGGCAATTTTTAGCAAGGAGCTGGCGGGCAAGGCCAACGCGATGTACAACTCCGTGGTCACACTCAAACAGTTCTGTACGATTGACTACTATATCATCCTCCGGCGCTTCAAGCCCGATTTGGAAGAGCATAAGTTTATCCCTCATCTGAGCTTCGGCCAGATTGGCAAGAAATCTGCCATAGATATCGTCCCCGACTTCCTTACCGCCGCCGTGAACCTGCTCTGTGTGGATGACTGGACGGCGCAGCTGGAGTTTATTGCCACCCTGCCCGGATTCAAGGGCTTTGACGACAAGAAGCTGGAGGATCTGCATGACAAGCTGCTTAAGATGAACTCGCTCTCCGTTTTCATGAATTTCGGCAAGCTGCTTCTGCACGACCCGTCATATACCGCTTCTTCCAGTTTCCCGGCCGAGGACATTGTAAAGGCTTATATGGATGAGCTTTCCCATGACATGGAGGAGACCCTGCAGGAAATAGACACAAAGAAGAAGAACGAGCTGCTTGAAATTCAGATGAAGGAGATTTTCGGCGGGGCTGAAATTCTGGAGCTGCAGAACTATACGGAGGATTCTTCGGAGATTCTGGAGGGTTTGCAGGTCAATCTGGACGACGGTAAGCAGATTTCTTATACCAAGTGCCTGCAGGTGAAGTTCTTCCATTCCCTTGTGGCTGCATACCTTGGCAAGAAGCTCCTTGAGTTCGTGGAAAATTTCGCTGTCCGTGCCGAGATTCACGGGGGCGACTATACTGCAAAATTTTCGGCGGAGTATCATAAGATGCTTGCGACCGATGACGAGATAAATAAGCTGGATATGGAACTGGGGCAGGGCTTCCCCAACGGCTACAAGATAGCGATGCTGGCAGATGCTGCCCCAAGATCGTCTGATGCTGCCGAAAAGCTGTATGCCGAGGTTTGCAATGTGAACAAGCAGTTTTCGGACCAGCTGGATGTAGGATTGGGCATTCTCCGGGGAACGCTCCGGAAGCTTTCTGACCTTCTGGAGGACAAGAAGTCCATCAGCCCGTCAATCGTCAAGAACTGGAACAACGTGGACGAGTACCTCAGGGAGCCTGCATTGAAAACCCTGACCGAAGCAACGACCCGCTTGTCAACCTTCATTGCCTTGCTGGACAGCTTTTAATAGGCGGCAAAGCAATGTTCAACAGCCTGACCGGCATTATAACGGAAAAATCCGTCCAGAAAATCTGTCTGGACACTCATGGCATAGAGTGGGAAATCCTTTGTCCTGATACCAGCATTCAGTCCCTGCCGCCTGTCGGCGAGACGGGACGGGTTTATACATGGCTTCAGCACACGGATGCCCTGATGAACCTCTATGGCTTCGTAAGTGCGGGGGAGCGTTCCCTTTTCTTTGACTTGCTCAAGGTTGACGGCATAGGTCCCAAGGGTGCGCTTAAGATTATGGGATCTGTCTCATCTGTCCAGCTGGTGAAGATTCTGGACGAAGGGAACCTGGATGCTTTGCAGAAAGTGCCCGGTGTCGGCAAGAAGACCGCAGCCAAAATGCTGCTTCAGCTCAAGGGAAAGCTTACCCTCTCGGAAGACAGGGGAGGAGCTGTTCCTGCTGCCGCAGCGAAATCTCCGTATGCTGACGTAATCGGGGCACTCGTTGATATGGGCCATGACAAGCACAGCGCAGAGCAGACCATTGCCCGGCTCGTGGAGGAGCTTTCCAAGGATGAGGCTTTCTCTGCGCTCAGTCAGTCACAGAGAGAAGACCAGCTTTTCCGTAAGGCCCTCGTGGAGATGGCCAGATGAACAAAAGCGTAACGGCAAAAAGCCCCTACTCACGGCCTAAGGGAGCAAAGGAAGCTGAGGCCGATGACATGAACATCGTTGCCCAGCTGTCTGCCCAGGCATCCCGGAGCCTTTCTGAGGGGGCATCGCATATCGTCCGTGCCGATGAGGTAAGCGATGACGATGCACAGGAGAGAAGTCTCCGTCCTAAGAGCCTGAAGGAATTTCAGGGACAGAGTGCAATAAAAGAAAACCTTTCGGTGTTTGTCAATGCTGCCCGCGACCGGAAGGAGGCGCTTGACCACCTCTTTCTGATAGGTCCGCCCGGACTGGGCAAGACGACGCTCGCGCAGATTACCGCCGCCGAGCTTGGCGTGGAATTTAAGGTGACGAGCGCGCCTGCACTGGACAAACCCAAGGACCTCGCGGGAATCCTTTCTACCATAACGGAACGGACGGTCTTTTTCATAGATGAGATACACCGTCTCAAGCCCGCGATTGAAGAGATGCTCTATATCGCTATGGAAGACTTCGAGCTTGACTGGGTGATAGGGCAGGGGGCGGCTGCCCGTACGGTCAGGATACCCATACCCCGCTTCACCCTTGTGGGTGCGACGACCAAGGCGGGAATGGTCTCATCCCCGCTTATCAGCCGCTTCGGAATCGTGCAGCGCTTTAATTTCTATACGAATGAGGAGCTTGCTTCGATTATCAGAAGGTCCGCCTCCATACTGAGCGTGACTGCGGATGAGGATGCCTCCATGCTGATGGCCTCCTGTTCCCGCGGCACTCCCCGCATAGCAAACCGTATTTTGCGCCGGATGCGGGATTTTGCCCAGGTTGCGGGCAGTCCGGTCATAACGCGGAAAATCGTTGAGGACGGTCTTGCCAGACTTGGCATAGACTCTCTCGGACTGGAACGCTACGACAGGGAGATTCTGTCATCCATCATAAACAACTTTTCCGGCGGGCCGGTCGGCGCGGAGACCCTTGCAATTTCAATCGGGGAAAGTCAGGACACGCTTGAAGACTATTACGAGCCGTATCTGATACAGTGCGGCCTGCTCCAGCGGACGCCCCGGGGCAGGGTTGTGACCGAGCGCGCATACAAACATCTGGGAATTGAAAAGAGGGGAGGGGGAGATGAAGACCAGCGACTTTTATTTTGACTTGCCACAGGAGCTTATTGCGCAGAAGCCTTGCACGGAACGGGGCAACGACCGGCTGATGCTGCTCGGGAAAGAGAGCGGAGCTGTTGAACATCACGTCATGGCCGACCTGCCGTCCCTGATAGACGACGGTACCCTGATGGTGTTTAACAACAGCCGCGTCCGCCGGAGCCGCTGTTACGGAATCAGGGTTCTGGACGGGGGACAGGACGGGCGCGAGCAGGAGTTCATGTTCCTGAACCAGACGGGACCGGACGGGGATGCCTGGAACACGATGGTGAAGGGGGCCAAGAAGGTCAAGCCGGAATCAGTCTACCGCTTCCCGGACGGGTCGGAGGGAGTGATTTTGGACGACGCGGACAACGCCGGGACTGAGTTCCGCACCATACGCTTTCCTTTTCGCCTGACAGAAGACTGGTTTGAGAGGAACGGTCATATACCCCTGCCTCCTTATATCAGGCGGGAGGACTGCGACATAGACAGCGAGCGTTACCAGACGGTTTATGCCAAAGAGACGGGAAGCGCGGCATGCCCTACGGCCGGGCTGCACTTTACCGAAGAGATGCTTGCATCGCTGAAAGCGAAGGGCGTTGAGCTGGAATGGCTGACTCTGCATGTTGGTCTCGGTACTTTCCTGCCGGTCCGCGTGGACGACATCGAAGAACACAAAATGCACGAAGAAGTTTATACTGTGCCCTACGATGTTGCCGACCGCATAAACAAAGCCAGGGCAGACGGACGCAAAATCCTTGCCGTCGGTACGACGAGCGTCAGGACCCTGGAGAGCGCAAGCGATGAAAACGGTATGGTGCGTGGAGGAACCGGCCGGACGAGCATCTTCATGTACCCCGGCTACCGCTTTAAGGTTGTGGATCAGATGTTCACGAACTTTCATACGCCCGAGTCCACGCTGATAATGCTGGTCAGCGCGTTCGCCGGGAGGGAGAACATACTGAACGCATATCAGGCTGCGGTGCAGGAGCGCTACCGTTTCTTCTCATATGGAGATGCAATGCTGATAAAGTGATTTCGGCAAAAGTTCAGCTCAACTGCTGAAGATTATATTCCAGCAGGCTCAGGAACTGGTCTTTGAGGATTGGAGGGGTGATGCTCCTGTTGAATTCCTCCTGGCTCAGTTCCTCGGCAGCGACGAGAAAGTCGGCT
>CADBRC010000277.1 GCA_902796985.1 uncultured Spirochaetaceae bacterium | reverse complement strand
TCATAGAGCTCTTCGAGCGTCTCGCCAAGTGGCTTCGTGCCCGCTTCGCCAGAAAGGAAGAGAGGCCAGTCCTTCCTCCTGCCCCTCCCCCTCCGGCTTCAGTCGGTTTATCATCGCAGAATCTTCCCCAATAGACCGACAAAACAGACAAAACAGACATTGAGACAGAAGACATCGGGACCCTTGCAAAACATGGGTTTTGGATATAAAATGTTCGTGTAATGGTTCATACGAGGATAGAGCTTCCCGCGCGGGAAATTGCCGGAAGCAAGGAGAGGCGTTTTACCCCCTCCGTCACGACATATATAATAGAAAACAATAATGAGATTGACAGAAACAGGCGGCGGCCCGTCATCCTCATCTGCCCGGGAGGAGCCTATGGATTCAAGAGCTTCCGGGAGGCGGAGCCGGTCGCCCTCCGCATGATGGCACTGGGCTTCAACGCATGCGTGCTGGACTATTCGGTCGCCCCCATGGACTTCCCTGCGGCCTTTATGGATGTGTGCGAAGCTGTCTTCTACATACGAAGCCACGCAAAGGAGCTGAACAGTGACCCGGATAAGATAGTCGTGTGCGGCTTCTCCGCGGGCGGGCATCTTGCGGCAAGTCTCGGCGTATGGTGGAATTCCGGCATGGTTGAACAGTACCTGCCCTATAAAGGGGAGGAAGTCAAACCGAACGCCCTGCTGTTGGGCTATCCCGTCATAAGCTCAGGAAAATTCGCCCATCAGGGATCCATCGCAAACCTCCTGGGAAACAAGTTCGGCATTTCCGAACTGATGGATAAGGTGTCGCTGGAGAAGAATGTCTCCTCCTCCACCCCGCCGGCCTTCGTCTGGCACACGGCGAATGACGACCTGGTTCCTGTCCAGAACAGCCTGCTCTTCACAGCTGCCCTCGCAGAGCACGGGGTCGCCTTCGAGAGCCACATCTTCCGGTCCGGCTGCCACGGCCTGTCACTGGCGACCAAGGAGAGCACGGGAACACCGGTTTTGGTTGAGGACGACGTGGCAGTCTGGCCGGAGCTGTTTCAGAAGTTCCTGAACGGGCTTTTCAAGCAGAATTAAAGCTTTTTTGCCGTATACGGTTTATAATATGAAGGTTTCTTGCCGATAAAGACAACGAGGGAAAGTATGAACGCTGTCAAAACAAATTCGATTACTGCAGAGCAGAAATTCTCAGCTGACGTGATGCTGGACAAGGATTTTCTTTTGCTCCCCTCCGGCTGCGTCTTCACAGGCGATCAGCTAAAAGACCTCACAGACTGGGGCTTCGATGAGGTGTACACAGAAGGTAAAGCCGTTGCTGCCGCAGCAGCCCCACAGGCGGCAGCCCCGGGAGCCGCGGCCAAGGGCGTGAGCAACAAGGTGGCGGCGGATATAGACGCAAAGACGGAAACCGTCGACGTGAACGACTTCATGAGCGGCGACGACGAGAAGCCCGTCAAGCAGATGGCGAAAGGAGCTGCCCAGGAGACTGAGGAGCAGGCAGCCGCAGAGCCTGAAGGGATAAGCAGCGACGAGTACGAGAAGGCAAAGGTCACCTACAAGGAGTTTGCCGCCTACATCAGCTCAGTTTATACCTTCTACGCGACCAACAAAGCCTTCAATACGCAGGAAATAAGCCAGAAGATGAGTGAGCTGTGCGAGTTCGTCAAGAGCAACAGACGGCACGTCCTCAGGATAATCTCCACCCCCGACATGAACGAGCAGAATTTCATGGTCAACCACAGCCTCCGCAGTACGATTGTCGCAGTGGCAATTGCCCAGAGGCTGAGATTCCCGGAAGACAAGCTCCTGGAACTTGCAACCGCCTGTATGCTGCACGAGATAGGCATGATTCTCCTGCCCCCGCAGCTCTATCTGACGGACAAGCCCCTCTCCCAGCCGGAGAAGGTCATGATGAACACGCATCCCATCGTCAGCTTCAACATCCTCAAGCAGGCAAATTTCTCACTGAACATACAGCTCGCCGTTCTGGAGCACCACGAGAGGATGAACGGCTCAGGCTATCCCCGCCACGTGACCGGCGACAAAATCTCGATATACGCGAAGATTATAGCGATAGCATGTTCGTTTGAGGCAATTTCCGCCCCGCGCGGCTACAGGGACGAACGGTCCACGTTCGAGGCCCTCATCGAGCTGGTACGCAACTCCAACCGCCAGTACGATGACACGATAACGAAAGCCCTGCTCTACAGTATCTCCCTCTATCCGATAGGAGTCTACGTCTATCTGTCCAACGGCAAGATTGCCCAGGTCGTCGACGTGGCGGAAGGCAACCCGAAGACGCCCTTCGTTCAGATCATTGACACGGGCAACCCAGAGACACCCTTCCAGATTGATGGAATCAAGACAAGGATAATGCGCGTCCTGAACAAGAACGAGGTGGACGACATGCTCAAAGCCATCAAGAAGATGGGAGGGAAAGGTTTCTAAGAAATCGCGCTGTTGATTGCTTCTATGCGGTCTATGACCTGTATGAAGGAATCAACAAGCTCCGGGTCAAACTGATGCCCGGCTTCCTTCCTCAGCTCCTTCAGCGTATCGTCCAAAGACCACTCAGCCTTATAGTACCTTCTGTGCCTGAGCGCATCGTATACGTCCGCAAGGGCAACGATGCGGGCAGCGAGGGGAATCCACTCGCCGGAATAGGCCTGCTCCACCCCTGTCGGCATCATCGTTTCCGCCTCGTATGCAGTATAGTCGAAGCCCTTGGGGTAGCCGACGCAGCCGCCTTCCCAGCGGTCGTGGTGATGCAGGCAGACATCCCGCGCCATCTTGTCAAGTTCGGTCTCCACCGGAGTGAAAATCTGAGCACCGATGCAGGTATGCCCCTTCATCACTGCCCGCTCTTCGTCGGTCAGGAGCCCCTGTTTTTTCAGAATTTTATCGGATACGGCAACTTTGCCGACATCATGACATTTGGCAGCGAGCTTGAGGTTGTCGCGGAAGCGGTTCCGCTCCTTCTCGGGTATGTCCTTGTTGGCGGCATAGCGGTCATAAATCTCCAGCGAGAAGCTCGAAACCCGCTCAACATGAGCCCCGGTCTCGCGGGGGTCTCGGTAGTTCGCCATCTTGACCAGGCGCTCAATCAACTGCTTGGTGAAGTACGCCTGCTCAAAGACCTGAGTGACGCTTTCGGCAAAGTATGAGATGTAGAACTCAGTTTCTTTGCTGAAGGGAATCACCTTCCCCGTCTCATCCATCGCGTTGATTATCTGCATGACGCAGGGAACAGAACCGTTGGACAGGGAGAACGGCATGGTCAGCATGGACTGGGTATGATAGCCGGTCGTTATATCGTTCACCTTGTCAAAGTTGTAGGGCCGCTTGACCAGGCCGTCCCCGTCCATGATGTACTCGTCCATGTTATACACATCGGGGATGTTGACGGTCGTCTTCTTAAGCGCGCTGTAACCGGATATGGAACGGGCATTAACCGGAACAATGAAGGAGACATACGGGAGTTTCTCGCCCGGAGAAAGTTTGCGCTGCTGCGTGTCGTTCTGGCTATAAAGAATTTTGAGCTGGTTCTTGCCCTCATCGAAATCATAGATAGAGCCAGCGTCAGCATTGGCAATCTTCCGGGCAGCGGACAGCGTGTTCTCCAGAAGGATGTCTATATCCTTAATCAGAGCCAGCTGCTGGCGTATCTCGGTTATTTGCTTGAGCTTGCTTTCACTAGGGTTGAACGATATATCAGACATTTTGCCATATTCTATCTTTTTGCGGGCAAACTTTCAATAGAATCAAAGGAAATCACAGAAAATCAGTTTTTGCCCGCCGCATGGCCGCAGGCAGCCCTGCAGGAAGCACATCCGCAGCCGCAGGCAGCACAGGAGCCCCCCTTCCGCCGTGCTCTGAGCAGAGAGAAGATGATTGCGGCGACAAGCGCCAGCAGGACAAGCCCCACGAATATCGTACCCCGCATATCAGACCTCCTTGTCAGACAATGATTTTCTGCGCCATCTCACGGCTTACCGCTATGCGGCTGTCCATAATCCGAACGATAAGGTTCCCTCCTATCTTGGAGACGACCGTCACGGAGGCCCCGGCGACGAAGCCCAGATTCTCCAGGAAACGCCGGACCTCCTCATTTCCGTTGATTTTCTTTATAAGGAACTGCTCATCAGGATTCGCCATAGACAGCGGCATTTGTTATTCCTCCAACACACCTTACGATAGACTCTGCTAACGAAAATGTCAAGTATCTCACATAAGAAATTCCCCCTTGATTTAATAAAAAAGAGTGTTACAATAGGAGTTTATGGAAAATAACAAGAGCCTTTCTGTAATGGCCACTGTAGCAGTAATCCTGCTGGGACTGGCCGCAATCGTATCCGGATCCAGAGCGATGTTCCACCTGGAAGCGGAAAAAGAGCTCTCTCAGCTCTCCAAGATACGCAGTCTCGGATTCGACGCAAACCTGAACTCAGAGCTTAAACTTGCCGAGCAGATGGCGATATCGCCGACAATCATTGAATATATGGAAACCCCCTCCGACCCCGGGCTTGCAAGCCGGGCACAGGCGGAGATAGAGGCATTCCAGCAGAATTTCAAGGGCAAGAACACCTTCTCCATCTCGGACAACGACCTGCTTTACTATTCAAACGGCAAAGTCCTGTACACGCTGGACAAGTCGGATCCCGCAAACTCATGGTTCCCCGCCTGCCTCGCACTGGACCTCCCCTACACCTTCATGGTCAGCTACGACATAGCCCTCAAGAAGAACATGCTCTGGGTGGACGCAATCGTGCGGAACCGGACCGGCAAGGGCATAGGCCTCATCGGAACCGGCATAGAGCTGTCCGACTTCGTTGACCAGATGTACCGGGAGAAAAGCAACGGGGAGGAGATGTTCTTTTTCAATGCCGACAAAGAGATAAGCGGCGCAAAGGACACATCCCTTTTGGAAAAGCACGCCATCATAACGGATCTGCTGCCCGAGCTTGAGGGCAAGGAGCTCTTTCCCAAAGACGAAATACGCTTCAACACCCTGACGGGCGAGTACCTCCTTAAGCCGATTCCTTCGGTCGCCTGGACAATGGTCCTGTACAAGCAGTTCACCATAACCGAGCTGCTGAGGAACGCCGTCATCCCCTTCGCCATCGTCCTCATCCTTGCGGTCATCATCCTCATCGCGTATGCGATGACCAGCCTGTTCAGGCCGCTCGGCGAGGTACAGAACACGGTCAGGAACATCGCCTCGGGCGACGCCGATCTGACCCGCCGTCTGGACACAGACATACGCACCCCCTTCCAGTCCATCCATGCCATCATTGACGGATTTAATGCCTTCATGGAAAAGATGCAGGGGATGATGCGCGGACTCAAGACAACCGGCATCCAGCTGGATACGGTGTCCGAAACGATGAAGGCAAGCGTTTCTTCCGTGTCGGACTCCATGACGAACATCCGCACAAGCATAGGCAGCGTCCAGCAGCAGATAGAGAGCCAGGCCGCAGGCTTTGAGGAGACCGCATCCGTCGTCAAGGAGGTCGTCTCCAGCATATCCACGGTCAACAACATGATAGACTCCCAGAGCAGGAGCATCCACGACTCGTCCGCCGCCATAAGCCAGCTAGTCAAAGGTATCGAGCAGATAAGTCTTTCCATGGAGACGATGGCCTCTTCTTTCGCCCTCCTGGACAAGGAGGCCCAGAGCG
>CADBRC010000276.1 GCA_902796985.1 uncultured Spirochaetaceae bacterium | reverse complement strand
GGGTGAACGCCATCCTCCTCGCGCGGGGACGGGACTTCGCTTCGGGAGGTGCGGGGCGGCTGGCTGCCTTTGTTTTTTTCGTCGCCGCAAGCCTCGCCGTCGCAGCCCTGCTGGTCGTCATGCAGCTGTGCGGGGGAGGGAAGGTGAGCGCCCCGCATACGGGGAACTCAGGCATGGCCGTTGCCGTCATCGCTTCCGTCGTTTCCGGGGCGGTGATATTCTGCGAGCGGCTTTTCCCCTTCGCCCTCTGCTCGCGCCGGGACCCGCCGCCGGTCGTCCAGTTCGTCGCCCGGCACATTCCGTCGATGGTCATCGCCATCCTGATTGTCTACAGCCTGAAGGATGCGGACCCGTTCGTCTTTCCCTTCGGCATCCCCCAGCTCGCGGGGATAGGGGCCACGCTGCTTCTGAACATTTTTTCCGGGAACTACATGCTCACGATATTCGGCTCCACCGCCCTGTACATGGTCCTGTCACGGCTGATGTAAACGCCCCTGATGTCCCCTGCGGAAAACCGGCAGGGGGCTGATGCAGCTCCCCTGATAATAAACTTTCCGTGCTAAAGTTTCTCTAAACCATTTGACAAACTATGAATATGGAAATATAATAGCCTTATGATAGTCATATATCCCGATGCTTTTCTGCAAGGGGAAAAGGTGGGGAAATTTGACTTTCATGACGATAAGTCAAACAAAGGTGTTTTCCAGTTAAAAACGGGGGAACAGTGATTTCAAGGAGATTTGAATGAAAAAGGGCGTAGTCATTTTGGGAAGCCTCGTCGCGTTTGCATTCTGCCTTCCAGCAGTAGCTCAGCCAAACACGAGGGCCGTAGAGACAATCGTTATCGATAACTTCGATACACCGGATAATATGGGGTGGACATGGGATGTCCAGGCCAGCCGTTTCATTTCGGAAGGCTACCCCATCATTAAGTCATTTGACGGGATGCCGAATTCCCTGACACCGTACCACAAGGACAGCGATCCGAAGGCTCAGGTGCTCGGAGTGAAGGTTGCTTACGATCGCAAGGGCGACAACTGGTTCGAGGTTTTCCCGAAGGATTCCAACGGTGTGCTGCATGAGATTCCCTTCGTGGGAACGGTCACTCAGATTGACTTCTGGGTGTGGGGCGCGAACTACAACTATACGCTCGAGGCCCTCGTCCGCGATTCTGACGGAGTCGTGCGCGTCCTGGACTGCGGAAGCCTGCTCTTCCAGGGCTGGAGGAACATCGTTATCAATGTCCCCGGCTACATCAAGCAGCATTCTCGTCTGCGCAACGGCCGCCCGAACCTGACCTTCATCGGCTTCAGGGTCCGCTCCGGCACGAACGAGGCTGTTGACAACTACGTGATTTACTTCGACCAGCTCAAGTACACGACGAACACCCTGTCCAACATCTATGATGGATATATGCTGCGTGCCGCCGACTTCGGCGATGCAAAGCCCAACACTGCTGACGGACAGTAAACCTGCGGAAGGACATAAATTATAAGGCGGTAATTAGAGATGAAAAAGATTTATTTTGCTTTTTTGGCAGCAGCCGTTGTGACGTCTGGGGTTGTTTTCGCTCAGGCCCAGGCAGGTTCTAACGGTAATACCAGCATTTCCGATCCTGATGCTTCTTCAATCGGAAACGATTCTACCCGCGAGGCTCTCCGTGAGGTCAGCGTCGATCGCTTTGAGCGCGAGGGTTTCTGGAATGTCCATGCTTCACCTGACTATGGTATCATCAACGGCCGTCTCTTCGAGGGCAGCCCTGATGCCAAGGAGCCGCTGAACGATGCCGGCAACCAGGAGATGCAGGATACTCACGTCCTCGGTGTGAAGATGGAGTTCTTCAAGCGCGGAGTTAATTCCTTCTTCGTGAAGGCTGCCCGCCCGATCCCGATTGAGGGAATCACCAAGACGGTTTCCGTCTGGGCTTGCGGACGCAACATGAGCCATCAGCTGTGGCTCCTCGTTCAGGACTACAACGGCAACAACTTCGAGCTGTGGATGGGCGGACTGGACTTCTCCGGTTGGAAGAAGATCACGGTCGCTATTCCCCCGACGCCCGATGGAGAGCATGGAATCGTCCAGCAGAGCGTGTACCATGGTGACAAGCCTGGTCTCCGCATCTTGGGATTCCGCATTGACTGCGCCCCGATGGAGGCTCAGGGTTCCTACTTCCTGTATCTTGATGATCTGAGGGCCGTTACTGACCTGTACGACATGCAGAACAGGGACGAGGACGACATGATGGACAACTGGTAATCAGTTGACATATAGTCTCCGTTACAAGTAACAGGAGAAAAGACCGCAGGTCACTGCGGTCTTTTTTTGTCTGTGCGGTACTAATCTTATTAAAGCAAATGCCGATAACTGTAGTATGGGATTGAATAGTTTTGTAAATTCAGTGGATTTGATTCACCGGGAGCTTGATGTGCAGAGCCTCCGCTATCAGGTGACTGCGAACAACATCGCCAACAGCGAGGTGCCGAATTTCAAGCGGCAGAGCGTCAACTTTGAGAGCGAGCTCCAGAGGGCCTTTGAGTCCCGCGACAACGCGCACAACTCTTTCCAGATGCAGACTTCAGACCCCAGGCACGTCAAGAGCGAGCAGCCCCGGGACTGGAGGAAGGTTGCACCCCGCCGTGTCTCTGACTATACAACAACGTCCAAGGCGAACGGTAACAACGTGGATGCCGAGGAAGAGGCGATGAACATCATCCAGATCCAGATGCAGTATGCCCTGCTGACGCGTCTGGAAAGCTTCCAGTTCAAGCAGGTCGATATGGCCATGAAGCCGATACGCTAGAATTCGGGATAAGGAGTAGGATATGGGTCTTTTTACCAGCATAAACATCGCGGCGACGGGAATGAGCGCTGAGCGCCTCAGGACTGATGTCATAAGCAACAACATCGCCAATGCCAGCTCCACCAGGACGCAGGACGGTGGTCCCTACCGCAAGCAGACGGTCGTCTTTGAGCCCGTTGCCTCCGAGCATCCTAACTGGCGCTTTCCCTTTGTGGACGCCGATCAGGACAACGGGCCGGGCAGGGGCGTACGGGTCCGCGAGATTATCAAGGACGAGACCCAGGGCCGCATGGTCTACGACCCGAGCAATCCCGATGCAATAAAGTCCGGGCCCAACAAGGGCTACGTGGAATATCCGAACGTAAATATAGTGAATGAGATGGTCGACATGATAAGCGCGAACAGGGCTTACGAGGCCAACAGCTCGGTCATAGAGGGCAGCAAGGACATGTTCTCCGCCGCCCTGAACATAGCTCAGTAGGGGAGGGACGTTAAATGGAAATGACGATAGGCAGCCTGGAGCTTAACAGGACGAATCCCGCCCACCTGGGCACCAAGCCCCTTGGCATTACGGACGGCTTTGCCGGAAAGGTCGCCAGGGACGAGAGCCGGGACGGAAAGGAAAGTTTTGAAAGTTACTTGCTTGAGGCTGTAGAAAAACTTAATGGCCAGCAAACAGATGTCGATAAGTTAGAGGAGAGGTTGATTACCGATCCTGACAGTGTTGACATTCATGATGTTACGATTGCGATGGCGAAGGCGCAGATGTCGCTGACGCTCGCGCAGACGGTCGTTGATCGAGTAATCACTGGTTGGACGAACCTTTCTCAGACGAGATAGCGTTTTTTCCCTTTTCAAAAAGGTGAAATGATGTTATAATCGGGAAATTACCTGCTCGCAGGTGATTTCTCATATAATCAAATGGGAATTGTTATGTGGGAAGTAATTCGTTCACGGGAGGGGAACAATGAACGAATGGTTTAAAAAAAATGTTGGAACCATTAAAGAGAAGTGGGGCAAATGGTCCCTGGTCCAGAAGCTTATCTGCGGTGCGATCCTGCTTGCAGTGATTGCCGCCGTCGTCCTTCTGGCACGGGTGTCCGCAAAGCCTTCTACTGTCCGCCTGTTTAACTCGCCGATCACGGACGAGGGCCAGAGGGAGAGCATTGTAACCCGCCTGGACTCCGACAACGTGAAGACCTATGTCGATTCTGACGGCTATATCTCCGTAGAGGACGAGAAAACCGCGAGGAAATGGCGGAGCAAGCTGGTCGCGGAGGGCTACGAACCTTCCCGTAAGGACCCCTGGAGTCTCTTTGATACGGCCAAATGGACACGTAACGATTTCGATGACAAGGTCAACTGGAAGCGGGCGATGGAAGATGCGGTCAAGGCTCATGTGGAGCAGCTTGACGGCGTACGCTCGGCGAACGTCATACTGACGCTTCCTGATGAGAGCCTTTTCTCCGAGAACCAGAAGCCCACGACGGCTTCCGTAACCATATTCGCCAATGATCCTGACGTCCTCTCGAGCAGAAGCCGGGTTAAGGGACTTCAGAGGCTCATTTCCCGCAGTGTCGAGGGCCTGTCCGAGGACAACATCACGATTGTCAACGGCGAGACCGGAGAGGAGATAAACGACTTCGAGGGCATGGAGGCGAGTGACAGAATAAGCCTGGTCGCCAAGCAGGAGAAGGAAATCCGCAAGCTGGAGTCCGAGTATTCCAGTCAGGTTCTCAAGCAGCTCCAGACGACGTTTGGCGATAAGCGCGTGAAGGTTACGAACATGACCATCGAGATGGACATGTCCCAGGAGACTTTCACTTCTAAGGAATATACCGGTATTACGATTAAGCCGGACAATCCCGACACGGTTTACGATGACAGCGAGACCGTCCACAGCCTCGTTATCTCAGAGGAGACGGTTGACAAGGATTTCACCGGTACGGGTTACAACCCCGAGGGACCTGCTGGAATCGAGGGGCAGAATCCGCCCGTCTATTCCGATATGTCCAATGTAATCGGAAAGTCTACGGAGCAGGGCGTCAAGCGCAACTACGCCCTGAACGAGAAGAATATTGCAGGAACGAAGTCACCTGAGAAGGGACGGCGGACGATTTCCGTCAACATCGACGGTATCTGGAATTACCCGCTCTATGACGAGAACGGCAAGCTCAAGCTGAGTAAGACCGGCGGCTACGAGCGCGAGTATGTTCCGATAAGCGATGAGGAGCTGGAGAAGGTCACCAAGCTCGTGCAGGGAGCCATCGGCTATAACGTGCAGCGCGGTGACAGCGTGACCGTGACGAACATTCAGTTCGACCGTACCGACCAGTTCCGTGAGGAGGATGCTGCATACATCAAGGCCCAGCAGACCAAGAAGACTATCTTCTTCGTCCTGCTTGGAATTGCGGTTGTGCTGATTATCTTCATCGCATTCCGTCTGATAAGCCGCGAGATAGAGAGGAGAAGGAGACTCCGCGAGGAGGAGCTTCTTCGCCGCCAGCAGGCGGAGCGCGAGCAGGCCATCTGGGACGCGAAGAACGAGGACATTTCCGTCACGATGTCCGTCGAGGAGCGCAGAAGGGCAGAACTTCAGGAGAACGCCATCGCTATGGCAAAGGAGCATCCGGAGGATGTCGCCATGCTCATACGCACGTGGCTTAGGGAGGAGGCTTAAGTATGGCTGACGCAGCTAAATCAGAAAGCCACATCAAGCAGCCGATAAAGCAGGCTGGTGGTGGCGGCGGGGGCGGCAAGAAGAAAGGCGGCCTCAAAGATTACAAGAGCCTCACCGGCAGGCAGAAGGCTGCCATCTTCCTGGTAGCCTTGGGAAGTGAGGTTTCATCTGATGTCATGAAGCACCTGCGGGAGGACGAGGTAGAGACCCTTACCTTTGAGATTGCCCGTCTGGATGCCGTTGACGCGGACTTCAAGGAGCAGGTACTCGAAGAGTTCCAGGAGCTCATGCAGGCCCAGAACTTCATCACCACGGGCGGTATTGACTTTGCCCGTGAGCTGTTGGAGAAGTCCTTGGGCAGCCAGAAGGCGATTGACATCATCAACCGCCTGACGAGCAGCCTGCAGGTGCGTCCGTTCGACTTTATCCGCCGCACTGACCCGGCACACCTGTTGAACTTCGTTCAGCAGGAGTACCCGCAGACTATTGCGCTTATTCTGGCCTATCTGGAACCGCAGAAGGCCGCGACGATATTGCAGAACCTGCCGGAGGAGATCCAGCCGGAGGTTTCCAAGCGTCTTGCAACGATGGACCGTACGTCCCCTGACGTTCTCCGCGAAGTGGAGCGCGTTCTTGAGAAGAAGCTTTCCACGCTGTCCAGCGAGGATTACACGGCCGCAGGAGGTGTCGATTCCATCGTCGAGATCCTCAACCTGGTCGACCGTTCCTCCGAGAAGGCGATTATCGAGACACTGGAAGAGGACGATCCGGAGCTTGCAGAGGAAATCAAGAAGAGGATGTTCGTCTTCGAGGATATCGTCATGCTCGACGACCGCGCCATCCAGAAGGTTCTCCGCGAGGTGGACCAGCAGGAGCTTGCAAAGGCTCTCAAGGCCGTCGATACGGAAGTCCAGGACAAGATTTTCCGCAATATGTCCAAGCGTGCCGCAAGTATGCTTAAGGAAGACATGGAGTTCATGGGTCCTGTCCGCTTGAAGGACGTTGAGGAGTCCCAGCAGAAGATTGTTTCTGTCATCCGTCGTCTTGAGGACAGCGGTGAAATCGTCATTGCCCGTTCCGGCGATGATGAGCTTGTTGAATAGTAATGTAAGTGAACGAGCTGCAGGGCTGGAAAGGCCTTGCAGCTGTCTGAAAATTTCAGGAGTATAAAATGGCCCAGACCGTATTCAGACCGAATCAGGTTAACAAAGTTGACGGAGAGATAATACTCACGCTTCCGAAGTCTTTCGCACCCGAGGTGGAGGAAGTCGAGGAAGTGGAGCCTGAATACACCGGGCCGACTGCTGAGGAGCTCAAGCGCGAGGCTGACGAATTCAAGCTGCAGTTCGAGAAGGACAAGGCGGCTATGATTGCGCAGGCCCACGCCGAAGCTGACAACATCGTCCGTGATGCTCAGAACGTCGCGTTCGACGAGGTTAAGAAGCAGAGCGACGAGGCGAGCGTCATAAAGAATTCCGCCCGTAAGGAAGCGGAGAAAATCATCGCTGAAGCGAAGGCTGAGGCAGAGAAAATCATTGCTGCGGCTGAAGATCAGAAGGCCGCCATCTCCTCCAAATCCCAGGAAGAGGGCTTTGAGAAGGGGCGTGAGGAAGGCTTCCAGAGCGGCAAGGACGAGTGCTCGCGCCTGATTGAGCGGATTCACCGGATAATCGAGTCCGTGCAGGGCAAGCGGCAGGAAATCCTTGATACGACCGAGCAGCAGATTGTTGACCTTGTCATCCTGATGACCCGCAAGGTTGTCACGATTATGAGCGACAACCAGAAGAGCGTCATCATGGCAAACGTCGTGCAGGCTCTCAAGAAGGTCAAGGGCCGCGGTGACGTGACTCTCCGCGTGAACCTTGCCGATGTGAAGCTTACGACGTCGCACGTGCAGGATTTCATCCGCGAAGTGGAGAATATAAAGAACATCTCGATTGTCGAGGACAGTTCTGTGGAGAAGGGCGGCTGCATTGTCGAGACGGACTTCGGCGCGGTCGATGCCCGCATATCCAGCCAGCTCAGCGAGCTTGAGTCCAAGATTCTTGAGATTTCCCCGATAAAGACGGTCAACAAGGCTGACGTAAAGAACCCCGACAACTAACATCCAAGGAGGGAAGGGGCCGGCATGGAAGCTGCATCTTTTTTCAACAAATACGTCCGTTCTGTTGAACGGACGGACACAATCAAATACACAGGCAAGGTGACTGCCGTAAAGGGGCTGATGATTGAAAGCAGAGGCCCCCATTCCGTTATGGGGGAGCTGTGCCGCATAGAGGTTTGC
>CADBRC010000275.1 GCA_902796985.1 uncultured Spirochaetaceae bacterium | reverse complement strand
GGATTGAACCTGACAGGACGGGAATTTTCCCCATTGTTTTTTACATGGCCTGTGCTATAGTAGCTTCAGGGGGCCTTCCGGGGCTTCCCGGAGGAATTGTTCATGAAAAAACAGGCTTTCAACCCCTATCTTCCGCCCTGGGAATACGTCCCGGACGGGGAGCCGCATGTCTTCGGTGACCGCGTGTATGTCTACGGCTCGCATGACCTTTCAGGCGGCTCCGTCTTCTGTCTCGGGGACTACATCTGCTGGTCGGCCCCGGTCGATGACCTGAGCGACTGGAAGTATGAAGGGGTCATATACGGCAGGATGGACGATCCTGCCAACAAAGCGGGCCGGATGGTGCTTTATGCCCCGGACGTGACGCAGGGGCCTGATGGCCGCTACTACTTGTACTATGTCTACGACAAGGTGGGCTTTGTCTCGGTTGCCGTGTGCGACACGCCCGCCGGACGCTATCAGTTCTACGGATACGTGCATTACAAGGACGGAACCCGTCTGGGCGACCGGAAGGGTGACATGCCCCAGTTTGATCCCGGGGTTCTCACCGAGGGCAAAAAGACCTATATGTATACGGCATTCTGCGGCCACAAGATGCAGGACCGCATCGGGGCCATGGCGACCGTGCTGGGCGAGGACATGCTGACCGTGGAGGAGGAGCCCGTCATCATTGTGCCGGGCGACTGCTACGCACTTGCCGAGGGGGAGGCCCGCAAGGCCGTCTCGGACGAGGTCGCGGTGACCGGCTGCCCCTACAGGCTTACCTCGGTGGGGAACTGGGAGGGTTTCAAGGACCATGAGTTCTTCGAGGCCTCGTCCATCAGGAAAGTCGGCGATATCTACTACTTTGTCTACTCTTCATCGGTCATGCACGAGCTGTGCTACGCGACGAGCAAAAATCCGACGGACGGCTTTGTCTACGGCGGGGTCATCGTCAGCAACAGCGACATCGGCATCTCCAGCTACAAGAAGGCGGACATGTCCGCCGCTTATGGGGCAAACAACCACGGCGGCATGGTACAGGTGAAGGGCAGCTGGTACATCTTCTATCATCATCACACGAACGGGACCTGGTATTCCCGCCAGGGCTGTGCCGAAAAGATAGCCATCCTTCCCGACGGGCGGATTCCCCAGGTGGAGATGACGTCCTGCGGGCTGAACGGAGGTCCGCTTGCGGGCAAGGGGGAGTACCCGGCCTATATAGCCTGCAACATCTTTACAGACAAGCCCTCGGTTTACGTGGGCGAGGGCCAGCCCAGGGTGACCCAGGACGGCAGGGACAACGCGGACGGTAGTCCTGCCGAGGAAAAGGACTCCAGCTACATTGCCGGAATCAGCAGGAACACGACGATAGGCTTCAAGTACTTTGACTTCAAGGGAGTGACCAGGGTCTCCGTGAGCACCAGGTGCTACATACAGGGGGACTTTGAGGTCCGCACGGCTTGGGACGGCCCGGTTCTGGGGCGCATTACGGTGGACTCGTCCAACTTCTTTGAGGAACACGCCGGGGACGTGAAGATTCCCGACGGGGTGGCAGCCCTCTACCTGACCTTTACGGGCACGGGCACGGGGCAGCTCAAGTCCATCCGCCTCAACTGAGGCAAAGGCTTTTATAGGTAATTTGTACTAGGTAATTTTTACTAAACGAAAAGACTGGACAAATGGTTTTTTCGTAGTATAATTGTTTATAGTAACAGCTTATTATATATGTTCGGAGGAAACATGAAAAAAATCATAATCGGAGCCATGGCGGCAATGCTCGCCTTGGGATTGAGCGGATGCAACAAGGGCGGCAGCTCCGCGAATGCGGGCGGCTCTTCCGGCGGTGACACGGGCAGCAAGTCCATGAACATCTCCATCTTCACGATCCAGCAGAGGCAGCAGCCCCCCGCTGACAACAAGATGTACAAGTGGATAAAGGACAAATTCGGCGTGACCTTCTCATTCGACATTCTTGTCGGTGACAAGGACCAGAAAATCGGACTTCTCATCTCCGACCCCGATAACCTTCCCGACTTGGTCGAGGTTGACTCCCCCAAATTCCAGGAGGCAGGCTGCCTGATTGACCTTCAGGATCTGGTCGAGCAGTATGCCCCCAACCTGAAGAAGCACTATGCCGGTGTCTGGAAGCAGATGCTCGAGATTGACGGCGGTCACGTATACAGCCTTCCGGGATACGGAGTCTACGACGGCCCCGATCAGGGAACCTATTACAACCAGAACGGCTTCTGGATTCAGAAGGCTGTCCTCAAGGAGTACGGATATCCTCAGGTCAAGACCGTCGACCAGCTGTTCGACATGCTCGAGGACTATGCCAAGAAGTACCCGACGATCGAGGGAATGAAGACGATTCCCTTCTCCATCATCACGGCCGACTGGGAGGCCTTCAACCTCTGGAACCCGCCGAACTTCCTCGCCGGATACCCGAACGACGGAAACGGCCATGTCGTCAAGGAAGGCGGAAAGTATGTCTACAAGGACAACTTCACCGATGAGAACGCCAAGAGGTGGTTCAAGCTCGCCAACGGCTACTTCCAGCGCGGCCTGATTGACCCCGAGTCCTTCACTGACAACCGCGACCAGTACTATGCCAAGATTGCCCAGGGCCGCGTCCTCTGTATGTTCATCCAGGGATGGCAGTTCATGAACGAAGCCGAGAACACGCTCAAGACCGCTGGCCTTTACGAGCGCACCTACGCTCCGCTCCCCGTCGTCTTTGACGAGAGCATAAAGCCGCACTACCGCGACATCTCCATCCCCAACCTGCAGCGCGGATACGGAATTACGACCAAGTGCCCCAAGGACAAGGCTATCAAGATTATCAAGTTCATGGACGCGATGGTC
>CADBRC010000274.1 GCA_902796985.1 uncultured Spirochaetaceae bacterium | reverse complement strand
GCCTGGGTTCCGACAATCTGGCTGGTCGGCGTAACGAGGGGAACGTAGCCCGCATCCTTGTGGACCTTGGGCAGCTCGGCAAGCACGTCGTCCATGCGGTCGCCGGCGTTCTGCTGCTTGAGCTGGCTCTCCAGGTTGGAAAGCATTCCGCCGGGAACCTGGGAAAGCAGGATGCGGGTGTCCGCACCGAGGAAGGAAGACTCAAGAGAAGAATAGTGCTTGCGGACATCACGGAAGTAGGCGGCAATCTCGAGCAGCTTGGAAGTGTCAAGCCCGGTGTCCAGATCGGTGCCCTTGAGCATCTCGACGATGGTCTCGGTCGGGCTGTGGGATGTTCCCATGGACATGGAAGAAATCGCGGTGTCAACGTAGTCGGCTCCGGCCTCGGCTCCCTTGAGCAGGGTCGCAACGGAAAGTCCGGTCGTCGCATGGGTGTGAATCTCAACGGGGAGGTCTACCTTCGCCTTGATTGCCTTGACCAGATCGTAGGCGGCATAGGGCTTGAGGAGGCCGGACATGTCCTTAATGCAGATGGAGTCCGCACCAAAGTCAGCGTAGGTCTTGGCAAGCTCGGCATACTTTTCAATCGTATGATAGGGGGTGACGGCATAAGAGATGGCCATCTGGACGTGCTTGCCGGTCTTCTTGGCAGCCTTGGTCGCACACTCCATGTTGCGGGGGTCGTTGCAGGCATCGAAGATGCGGAACACATCGATTCCGTTCTTGGCAGCAATCTCGACGAACTTCTCAACGACATCGTCTGCGTAGTGGCGGTAGCCGAGCAGGTTCTGCGCACGGAGCAGCATCATAATCTTGGAATTCGGCATGGCGGCATGCAGCTTGCGGAGCCGCTCCCAGGGATCCTCGTTCAGGAAGCGGATGCAGGAATCGTAGGTCGCCCCACCCCAGCCTTCCACGGCCCAGTAGCCGATTTTGTCAATCATACCGCAGGCGGGAAGCATATCCGCCGTGGTCATACGGGTCGCATGAAGCGACTGGTGCGCGTCGCGGAGCACCAACTCTGTTATACCAACCTTAGACATAAAAACCTCGTATACTCGTGTTGTATTCTGAACGTATTATATAGAAGAAAACTGGAAGGACAGTTACTTCGTATGTATCGCGGCTGCTATCGCCGCGACCACGGCCTGCGTATCTGCGGCAGGGGCAGACGGACTGGCAGCAACATTCGAAGTGTCCGGGCTTTCCTTATCGGCCCCGACGGCATGAAGCACCGCATGCAGGGCATACATTGAAATAATCATGATGATAAGGAAGGAGAAGACGACACCCATACCAAGCAAAGTCAGCATTGAACTCTGGCTAATCATCTGAGCTATGGTCATGATTCCTCCGATTAAAAAGAAAAAAACGAAATTACGCCAATTATAGAAGATTGATGAAAATTATACAAGGGCAAACGAGCGTTTGCAAACGGGCGTTCTGTGAAACTAGCGTTCCAAAAGCCTGGATGCCGCAGCCCGGGCGTTCATACGGTTGCCGTAGACAGAAAGGGAATCTTCGACAAGCCAGCCCCGGTCGAATCCGTACCAGGTGACGACACGGACAGTACCGTCTGAGTCTTTGATGCTGCTTATCTTCTTGCCGGTGACCATAAGGACATCTCCCCGCCGGGCGTGCTGCAGGACCTTGTTCTCAAAGCCCGCGTCCTCGCGGAAAGCCGCGACGGGATCCGTTATGACAGCCCACTCTACTCCGGGCAGGTAATCAAGCGGCTCCTCCCCGGGAAGGCCGAAATCTATACTGCCCTCTGTCTTCCTGCGGCAGGAGGAAATCAAAAGGAAAACAGACAGGAGGAGAAAGATCCCTGCCAGAGAACAACGGCTACGCATTATCCGGCAAAGCCTCTATGTACTGTCTGACGGCAGGATACAGCTTCAAATCGCTGTCAACAAAGTTCAATTCCTCCACCTCGCCTATCGCGGCCCAGCGGTAACCGGTATGCTCAGTCAGCACATACGGCGTTTCCAGTCCGTCATGGGGCACAAAGATCCGGTAGGCATGGAGGGCAACATCCATCCCGTTATGGACGAAGCCAGCTTCAGCAATCTTCTCGCCGACGGTAACCTCCACGCCGAATTCCTCGCGGAACTCACGGACAATGGCTTCGGCATCGGTCTCACCCGGCTCCACTTTGCCGCCGGGGAACTCCCAGCGGCCGCCCATCTGCCCCGTCGGGTTCCGGTGGGCTATGAGGACTTTCTTTCCCGCAAGGGCGATGCAGGCTATGGAAGTGGCTTTGCTCCCGCGCTGCATGATCTAGAGAAGGATGACCTTGGGAATAAGGAAGTGGATGACTCCGATGACAAGGCAGACAAGGCCGACAAACTTGCGGGAATCTATGAAAATGGACTCGACGGTCTCGTTGAGGGAGCTGCCGTCAGAGGAAATCGAGTAATACTCGACGAGGAACGCAAAGCCACCGAGCATGCCGGCAAGTGCGGGAAGAATGTCGCCGATGAAGGGAACGTCCATCGGTGAAAGCAGCTTGATTATCGCAACGAAAATGCTGAGGATTCCCGTCACCAGACGGAAGGTCCTGTTGTTGAAGACGGAGAAATTCTCCAGGGAAGCCCTGCCGCCCGTGGCAACCACGGGAGCCGTGTCAGACTCCTCGTCATCGATGTCGCCGAAGGAATCTTCATCATCCGTGTCAAAGGCATCCGTTGTTGCAGGAAGGTCCGCTTCCCCGTCAGCGGCAGAAGAATAGACCGTAAGGTCACGGCCGTACATCAGCACAAGCCCCACTATGATATTGAACAGGACGGAAAGAAAATAAAACTGTGCCATTCCCTGAACTCTCCTTTTATCTCTATTTTTGCCCTATTATAATGAACAATAGGGATTTTGTACAGGGTTTGCGCTGTGCATACGGTTATTTCCGTATGACGGACGAGCTGAGCTTGATTGTCTGTCCGTCCACGGACAGGGAGCAGGTCACTTTGCCGGCATCATAGTCGGAGAAGCTTTCACGGATGAAGCGGCTCTCTCCTTCCGGGGACTCATAGAGGAAGGTCTGGGAAATCTCCCTGGAAACCTGCCCGTCGCTGTCAGTCACCTGGAAGTCCGCGGTGAACGTCTTGTCCTCGTAGTCGCCCCGGTGATGTTTTTTGGTCAGGTAGGAGGGGCGGACTTCGACGCTGACAAGGAGCTGTTCCTGAAAGGAGAAGGCTGTCATCTCGCAGTACATGCCGCCGACCGTTCCCTCGTTCGCGCTTCCCCGCAGGAAGCTCAGTACGAACACAAGGGCCATGCATATAATCATCCCCATGAAGATGGCCCGGTTGGACTTGGTGGAAACCAGGACGCGGAACAGGCCCCGCTTGGGAAGGTTCTTTCCCTCGGCAAGGTCCCGGAGGGGCATCTTGTCGTTGTCGTAGTACTTGCGGAACTCTCCCTTCTGATGGTAGAAGTGGAGCGGCTCCTCGCCTTCGGCATATCCGTCTATCGCATTGTTTTCCATAAAAAGGCCCCTAGTTGTTTATGACCGACTGTATCAGGCTGTCCGTCCGCCACCAGACAACGTCCGCCTTGTCGTTCCTGACGAAGAGGGCGGACAGGATGCCGGTGTCGCTCAGGTCAAAGTCGTAGTACAAGAGCTTCTTGCGGTCAACGGCAAGCTCGCGCCGCAGGATCCGCTGCCCGTCTCCTTCTATCATCTGGAGGTCGAAGCCCTTCTGGGTGCTGACGATGAAGAAGAGCCAGCCGCTCTCGGTAACGCCGAGGAAGTCGTAGGGGATGCTGTACTGCTCGCCGGAGAAGCCTTCGGTTATCTCCTCGCTGTCGCTCAGAATCTCTATGGGCTCCCCGTACAGGCCGTCTTCGACGGAAAGGGAGTAGACGCGGGAGGAATCGTAGTCCACGCCGGACTGGAGGCGGCTCGCCTCGTCTATATAACTCTTGTAGTAGTCCACCGCAAGGTAAAGGGTGCGGCTGTTATAGTCGGGGATTATCGCCGTGATGTTGGAGAAGGAGTCCAGACCCTCATCCTTGAGCGGGTTGGGGACGCTGTCCTTCGCAATGGGCAGCTGGTAGAGCAGGTAGCCCGAGGCCGAGAACCAGTAGACCGTGTAATACGATGACAGGTAGCAGACGACGACCAGTTCGTCCGCATTGTTCGTGTAGATGCCCTTGACGTAGGGAAAGGGCGTTCCTCCCGGTCCCTGCTGGCCGATGTAGTCCATGTAGTTGCCCTTGCCGTCAAAGCGGAGGACTATCTGGCTCAGGACGAGCTGCTGTTTCTCGTCCTGCTCCTGCCTGTCCATGGGCAGGGTGTCCACGACGTAGAGTTTCTGGGAGGAATCCACCGTAATGCCGGAAAGCTCGTTGAAGCCGTACTCGACGGCCTTCATCGTCGTCTCGCGCCCCCCCTTCTGCTGCAGGAAGGAGGACTTGGGGTTGAACTCCGGATTGTAGAAGTAGACAACGAGGTCGCCGAAGTTGTTCATCTCCATTATCTTGCGGGCCTCCCCGTTGAGGACGTAGAAAAAACCGTTCCGCATGACGATGGACGTGCTGACTTCGGAGACGGAGGTCAGGTCAAAGACGTTCAGCTGGTTCTCGAAATTCCCGTATCCGAGGCTGAATATCGGCTTTTCCTCCAGTGACACCACCTTGCCGGGCCGCTCGCATGACAAAAAGGAGAAGCCGGCCGCCAGAAACAGGACCGGGAGCAGGAAGCTGACGCGGAGAAAGCGGCTGCAAGGCGTATTTTTCATATTATCGATAGAATAAAGAATCAAAGTCTTATTGTCAATGATTCAAAAAAAGGTTATAGTACACGGCGTTATGTTCGACAAGATTTTGACCTTTTTCTTTGGATCCCAGAACGAGAGGGATGTAAAGGCCCTGCAGCCGCTGCTCGCCCAGGTGGAAGCGAAGGAAAGCTGGGCTCAGGCTTTCGCAGACGAGGATTTCCCCAAGCAGACACAGATACTGAAAGACAGGCTCGAACAGGGCGAGACCCTGGACGACATACTGCCGGAGGCATTCGCCCTGGCCCGCGAGGCAGCCTACCGCGTCCTCGGAGAGCGCGCCTACCCCGTGCAGATAATGGGCTCGCTGGTCCTGCACTCAGGCCGCATAACGGAGATGAAGACCGGAGAAGGAAAGACCCTCATGTGTACCTGCGCCGTCTACCTGAATTCGCTTTCGGGCAAGGGAGTGCACGTCGTCACGGTCAACGACTACCTTGCCGAGCGCGACTCCAAGTGGATGGGCCGGGTCTACAAGTTCCTGGGCCAGACCGTCGGCTGCATCCTCGGCAACATGGACAACGAGCAGCGCAAGATTGCCTATGACTGCGACATAACCTACGGAACGAACAACGAGTTCGGATTCGACTACCTGCGCGACAACATGCAGGTAGACCTGAAGCGGAAGGTCCAGAGGGGCTTCAACTTCTGCGTCGTGGACGAGATAGACTCCATCCTCATCGATGAGGCGAGGACCCCGCTCATCATAAGCGGTCAGGGCGAGGACGACACCTACAAGTATCACGAAGTGGACAAGTACGTGGACATGTTCACCGAGGTGGAGAAGGACCCCAAGACCGGCGACTACCCCGACGAGGTTGACATGCTGCCCGAGCAGCGGGCGGCCATGAAGGGCGACTACAAGGTTGACGAGAAGAGCAAGAGGATTTCATTCACCGACAAGGGAATGAACAAGATAGACGACATCCTGCACCAGCACAAGCTCATCGCTGACGGGACGACGGTATTCGACGAGCAGAACTTCGAGTTCGTCCACTACTTCACCCAGGCCATCCGCGCCCACGTCCTCTACCACAGCGACGTTGACTATGTGGTCAAGGACAATCAGGTTCAGATTGTCGATGAGTTCACCGGCCGCATCCTTGAAGGAAGGCGCTACGGAGACGGACTCCATCAGGCCATCGAGGCAAAGGAGCACATCCGCATCGCCCAGCGCAACAGGACGCTCGCAACGATTACCTTCCAGAACTACTTCCGCATGTACGAGAAGCTTTCCGGCATGACCGGAACGGCGGCAACCGAAGCCGTCGAGTTCAGCAAGATTTACGGGCTGGACGTAGTCGCCATCCCGACGAACAAGCCGGTCGCCCGCAAGGACGAGGACGACGAGGTTTACCTGAACGAGGCGGACAAGTGGAACGCCATCGTCAAGGAAGTCGATGAGTGCCACAAGAAGGGGCAGCCCGTCCTCATCGGAACGGTCTCCGTCGAGAAGTCGGAGCACCTGTCCGCCCTGCTGACCCGGCACGGCATCCGCCACGAAGTCTTGAACGCAAAGAACCACGCCCGCGAGGCAATGATCATAGCCGAGGCAGGAGCGAAGGGTTCCGTCACCGTCGCAACCAACATGGCAGGACGCGGAACCGACATCAAGCTCGGCGGCAACCCGGAGACCAGGGCACGCAAGCGCGCCGGTACCGAGGCGACCGAAGAGCAGTACGCCGCAGCCCTCGCAATCGAGAAGGAGCAGTGGGAGAAGGACTACGAGGAGGTCAAGCAGCTCGGCGGCCTCTACGTCATCGGAAGCGAGCGGCACGAGTCCCGCCGCATAGACAACCAGCTCCGCGGACGTTCGGGCCGTCAGGGAGACCCGGGCCGCAGCAAGTTCTACATCTCCATGGACGATGACCTCATGAGGCTCTTCGGCGGCGAGCGGATGAAGCGGATCATGTCCCGCGTCGGCATGGAGCCGGGCGAGCCGATAAACCACCCCTGGCTCAACAAGTCAATCGAGAAGGCGCAGAAGAAGGTGGAGGAGCGGAACTTCGAGATCCGTAAGAACCTCCTGGACTATGACGACGTCCTGAACCAGCAGCGTTCGTTCATCTACGATGAGCGCGACTCCATCCTCGCCGACGACGACCTGGACAAGCGCGTAATGAACAATGCAAAGAGCACGGTTTCCCAGCTCTTCGAGGAATACGAGTACGAGGAACGGCATACGAAGGGCGGAAACGCGAAGAGTGCCCTCCTCGACAAGATAAAGAACAACTTCGGACAGATTGTTCCCTACGAGCGGCTGACGGTCGAAGGCGTCGAGGCAATGCTGCAGGATGACCTGACCCAGAAGGAGCTTCTGGTCGGCAAGGAGCAGTTCAACATGTTCATCCGCTACCAGTACATCCAGCTCATCGACAGGAAGTGGCTGGACCAGCTGGAATACCTGGACGGCCTCCGCGAGGCGGTGTACCTGCGCTCCTACGGAAGCAAGAACCCGCTGACCGAGTACAAGATTGACGGATTCAATGCATTTGACAGGCTGCTTGAGGACATAAGGACCCAGGTTGCGAGCCGGATCTTCAAGGTGAAAATCCAGATCCGCCCGGCCGATGAGATGCCCGTCCGCCGGCCCATCGCGCAGAACATAACGACGAGGCACGACGAGGCAGGCTCCCCCATGGCTGCGGAGAGCGCGCCCGCACAGGCTCCGTCAGGCGGACAGACCGCCTCATCCGCCTTCAACGCCCGCGAGGCTCAGATGCGGGCGAACAACTCCGCGATGAAGAGCGGCAGGCAGGGACAGAGCGTCACTGTCGTCCGCACGGTGCCCAAGGTAGGCCGCAACGACCCCTGTCCCTGTGGTTCCGGAAAGAAATACAAGAACTGCCACGGAAGAAATGCCTGACGACAAGACAAGCTACCAGGCGCAGATTTTCGCGAACAGGCTCACCAAGAACCTGCGTGCCCTCAAGAAGTGGGCACGCAAAAATGACGTAACCTGCTACCGGCTCTACGACCGCGACATCCCGGAGGTGCCGCTCGCCGTAGAGCTCTACCGTTTACTACCGGAAGAAATCTTCACTAAGTTCCAGATTGAACGGCTTCTTTCCAAGGAAGCCGCCGCGATAAGCGCGAACGGCGCGGAAGCTGCTGCCTACATCGGGGACGCTCTCAAGAACAGCTGGCTGCACATATACCTGTACGAGCGGCCCTACGAGAAGGATGAGGCGGAGGAAGACGAATGGCTTGACGCGATGGCGCAGGCTGCCTCCGAGGCATGCGGCATAGGGCGCAATCACGTCATCATCAAGACCCGGAAGAAAATGCAGATGCGGGAAGGCCAGCGGCACAAGAAACAGTACGAGAAACGGGACGGGAAGGATCCCCGCCACGACTTGCCCGACAGCGTACAGGGGACGGTGCAGGAGCAGGGGCAGCTTTTTCAGGTGAACCTGACTGACTACATCGACACCGGACTCTTTCTGGATCACCGCCTTCTCCGCAAGGAAGTGAGGGACAAAAGCGAGGGCAAGAGTGTCCTGAACCTCTTCTGCTACACGGGAAGCTTTTCGGTCTATGCTGCCGAGGGCAAGGCCCGGCGGATTACGAGCGTGGACATGAGCCGCACCTACATCGCCTGGGCAAAGAAGAATCTGGAACTCAACGAGTTCAACCCGCAGAACGAGTACAAGTACAGCTTCATCTGTCAGGACGCAGTCAAATACCTGGAGGCCCGCAAAGCGGAGAAAGATGCGAAGGACGGGGTGAACCGCTTCGACATCATCATTCTGGATCCGCCGACCTTCAGCAACTCCAAAGACACCGATACGGTGCTCGACATAAACCGGAACTGGCCCGAGCTGGTTGCCGACGCCCTGTCGCTCCTGAACAAGGGCGGCATTTTGTATTTCTCCACGAACAGCCGCCGCCTGAAATTCGACGGGGACAAGCTGCCCGCATCGCAGGACGGAAGCCCGCTCTACACGGCCGAGGACATAAGCCAGCGGACAATCAGCGAGGACTACCGCAACCAGAAGATTCACCGGGTCTGGAAAATTACCGAAGCGTAAGGAGGCCGCCATGGCAGACATCCACGTTTTCCCCGACGCGCCGGAAGGAACGCCGGAAAGCAAGTTCGTGCACCTGCACGTACACTCGGACTATTCGCTCCTGGACGGAGCGAGCAAGCTGGATACCCTGATTGCCCGCGCCAAAGAGCTGAACATGAAGGCCCTCGCGCTGACCGACCACGGCAACATGTTCGGCGTGCTGAACTTCGAGCACATCTGCCATGCCAACGGAATCAACCCGATATGCGGCGAGGAATTCTACGTCGCGGAGGGCAAGCACACGGAAAAAACCGAAGTCCCCTACTCCCGCAACGGCAAGAGCTCCTGGTACTACCACCTCATCCTCATCGCGATGAACGACACGGGCTACAAGAACCTCTGCTGGCTCTCGTCAATCGCCTTTACCGAAGGGATGTACTACAAGCCCCGAATCGACTGGGAGCTTTTGCAGCGCTACCATGAGGGGCTCATCTGTCTTTCTGCATGCATACAGGGAGAGGTGCCCAAGGCCCTTCTTTTCGGAGACGAAGAGCGGGCATATGAAACCGCAAAGAAATACAAAGAGCTGTTCGGCAAGGACCACTATTACATAGAGCTGCAGGATCACGGGCTTGAAGATCAGAAAGCGGTTGCCCCAAAACTCATAAAGCTCGCACGTGACCTGGACATTCCCCTCGTCGTGACGAACGACATCCACTACTGCCGGCAGGACGATGCGGAGGCGCAGGACGTACTCGTCTGCATAGGCACCAAGAAGCTGCAAAAAGACACCAACCGCATGAGATTCGAGGGCGACCAGTGGTACATGAAGACCGAGGATGAGATGCGGCAGCTCTTCCCTGAGTGCCCAGAGGCAATCGACAACACGCTGAAAATCGCCTCCATGTGCAACCTGACGATACACCAGTACAAGACTCAGGAGCTCAAGGACACGCTCCCTGTCTACCAGATACCGAAAGAGTACGTCTCGCAGGATGCCTTCGTCCTGCACCTCGTTGAGGAGGGCCTCCGGAATCGTTACGGAGACCGGCTGAACAATCCCGAAGACTGCAAGATGATAGTGGACCGGGCAATGTATGAGCTGAACGTCATCTTCACGATGGGCTTCTCCGGCTACTTCCTCATCGTCTGGGAGTTCATCAACTGGTCCAAGTCCCTGTATGACGAGCGCAAGAAAGAAGCAAAGCACTATATACCGATAGGACCGGGACGAGGGTCGGGCGCGGGT
>CADBRC010000273.1 GCA_902796985.1 uncultured Spirochaetaceae bacterium | reverse complement strand
ATCAACACCAACTTGCTCCCTTAGCTCAGTTGGTAGAGCAACGGACTGTTAATCCGTCTGTCGCAAGTTCAATCCTTGCAGGGGGCGCTTAAAGCTTCATCCAAACGGATGGAGCTTTTTTTTTCAGCAGGGTTCACATCAGTAACATACGGGATGCAAAGATTGAAGCGGAACGAGCGCGCGGCATGGCCGCGAAGAGGCGCCACGGATGGCGCCTTTTCTATTTTCGAAAGCAGAGACGAAAGCCGATGAAGTCACTCTGATAGTAAGCGTAGTAATAGCTCCGGTTGGACACCCGGTTGACAGGACTGCTGTAGTTGCTGCCATAGTACCAGCTGCCGCCCCGATAATAGCGGTTTCTGGTATCATTCCCGTAGGGGTCCCAGACCCATTCCCAGACATTGCCGCTCATATCATAAAGCCCGTAGCCGTTCGGCTTCTTCTGCGCGACAGGATGCGTCCTGCCACCGCTGTTGACGACATACCAGCCCACTTCGTCCAGCATGTCGCTCCCTGCAAAGCGGCAGTCCTGCCCGCCTTTCACGGCATATTCCCACTCAGTTTCCGCCGGCAGACGGAAGCCTGAGGCCGTCAGGTCCTGCGTAATGTGCCCGGCAAGACGATCACCCCGGTGCGGCACATAGCCCCACTTGTCCACATTGCTCTCGCCGTCCACCGCGTAAACCGGACTCCGCCCGGCAGCCATGCTGAGCTTGTTGCAGAAATAAACCGCATCATACCAGCTGACCTGTTCCACGGGAAGATCAGCCCCCGTAAAGCGGCTGGGGTTTCCGCCCATCACTGCCTCGTACTGGGCCTGGGTCACCTCAGTCACGCCCATGTAAAGGCCTGACTCCCCGGCGGGCAGGAAGGAAAAGGCCTGCCCTGCCAGCTCAATCTTGACAGCCTCAGCCCACCCGGCGGCAGTGCTTCCCGCAAGCAGCAGGGCGACAATGCCCCCCAGAAGCTTTCTCATCACGGCCCCCTACTCCGACAGGAGGATATCCTTGCACTTGGCCAGTTCCTCCGCGCTGGACTCAGGCAATTTGGGGAACGACGGGTTTATGTCCCGAAGAGTCTCCACGAGAATCTCTGAGAAGAGGTAGCGGGCATACCACTTCTGATCGGCGGGAACGACATACCAGGGACAGCTCTTTGTGGAGGTCGCGTTTATCGCGTCCTCGAATGCCTTCTGGTACTTGTCCCAGTACTTGCGCTCCTTGAGGTCGTTCTCGCTGAACTTCCAGTTCTTCTCCTTACGCTCAATCCGTTCCAAGAAGCGTTTCTTCTGCTCCCCCTTGGACAGGTTCAGGAAGATTTTAACCACGCGGAAGGCGTTGCCGTAGAGGTAGTTCTCCCAGTTGACGATCTCCTTGTACTTTCCTTCTATATATTTGCCGTTGTGGAAGGTCCGCTTGGGCATGTTGTAATCCTTCCAGAACTCGTGCACGTTGACGACGAGGACCTCCTCGTAGTAGGAGCGGTTGAAGACGCACATCTTGCCCCGCTGCGGGAGCCGCTTGTGGTAGCGCCAGAGGAAGTCATGCTGCTCCTCCTCGGAGTTGGGGGACTTGAAGCTGTGGACGCTGATGCCCTGCGGGTTCAGCGGGCCGAGCACGTGCTTTATCGTTCCGTCCTTGCCCGCCGCGTCCAGGGCCTGCAGGATTATCAGGACGGACTCCTGCGACTGGGCGTAGAGCTTTCCCTGCCAGTCGTCAATCTCCTTGATGTTCTCCTCGGTCTTGTAGGCGTACTCCTCCTTCTGCCCTCCCCTTCCCTCGGAATCATGGGGAACGGAGCTCAGGTCCAGCTTCCTCGTGCCGTCATAGCGGTAATCTTTCAAGATATCGTCTTTCGCCATATTTTCCTCCTGCAAATCCTGAAAACTGAAGTCCAATCGATATTCTTATTCTAGCACGGAATTCCTGATTTGTGGGAAAAATTCAAGGCTTTTTGCATTCGTCTCGATAATGTAATAAGGCGGTTTCAGCATGGGCAAAGTATTCAACATGGCAACGGAAAAACCTTCTCAGATGGACAAGGAGCACATGCTCACGCTAAAGGGCATCACGCTCGCCCCTTACATGCAGCTGGCGACCTACCTGATCGGCAAGGCACGCTTCGCGGGCGGCAACATGTTCCGCCATCAGATGGACACGATGGGAATCCTGATTGACTACGGCTACATAGACAGCGTCCTGCTCAAGGCAAGCTGCATCCATGACGTAGTGGAGGACATCCCCGGATTCGACATAGACCTCATACGCAACGCCGACGAGGAAGGAGAAGAAGTCCTGAAGCTGGTGCAGGAAGTGACCAAGCGTCCCGGCCAGCTGAAGAACGAGTACCTGCGGGGCATCCTTGCCAACGCGAGCCACAAGGCAAAGCTGCTCAAGTGCGCCGACCGGATAAGCAACATGATAAGCCTGGGCTTCGTCACGAGCGCGGCCTTCATCGAGCGTTACTGCGACGAGACCGAATACTTCATCTTCCCCATCGCCCTTGAGGTGGACTACAACATGTACCAGGAGCTCATCACGCTCGTGATGACCCGCCGCCAGTACCTGGAGGACTCCAAGTACTTCGAGACCAAGAACGACGACTAGAAGCGCCGCCGTCCTTCTCTCCCCGCCACACTACTTCTTTCCGTACTCTACCGAAGCCTTTATGAAGTCCCGGAACAAAGGCCCCGCCTTGTTGGGCCGGCTCTTGAACTCCGGGTGGAACTGTCCCCCGACCATCCAGGGATGGTCCGGGACCTCCACGACCTCCACCAAATCCCGCTCCGGGTTCACGCCGGCGACAATCAGGCCGGCCTTCTCAAGCTCTTCCCGGTACTTGTTGTTGAACTCATAGCGGTGCCGGTGCCGCTCCCAGACGGTCAGTGAGCCGTAAGCCTTCTCGGTCAGCGTTCCCGGCTTGACCGCGCACTCGAACTTGCCCAGGCGGAGGGTACCGCCGAGAATCTTGCCGTTCTGGTCGGGCATGAGGTCTATGACCGGGTGGCCCGAATCCTTGTCTATCTCGGTGGAATGCGCGTCCGTCCAGCCGAGCACGTCGCGGGCGTACTCGATGACGATTATCTGCATGCCCAGACAGATGCCGAAGTAGGGCACCTTGTTCAGGCGGGCGTAGCGGGCCGCGCGGACCATGCCCTCTATGCCGCGGGAGCCGAAGCCTCCCGGAACGATGATGCCATCAGCCCCGGAAAGCCGCTCGGCTGTCTTGTCATCGTCAGTCAGGGTCTCGCTGTCTATCCAGTCCAGCACGACCTCCGCCTCGTTCGCGATGCCGCCGTGAGTCAGGCTCTCCACGACAGACAGGTACGCGTCGTGCAGCTCTATGTACTTGCCGACGAGGGCAATGTTCACCGTATGCTTGGGATTCTCAAAGGTGTGGACCATCTTGGCCCAGTCCTCAAGCCGGGTCTCCCGCTTCTCCAGGCCGAGCGCCTTGCAGACGGCGTTGCCCAGCCCCTCCTTCTCCATGTTCAGCGGGACTTCGTAGATGGACTTGGCGTTGAGGTTCTGAATGACGCAGTCGGTGTCCACGTTGCAGAAGCGGGCCAGATGCTCGCGGGTGCTCTCGTCAATCGGAACTTCCGTGCGGAGCATGAGGATGTTCGGCTGGATTCCAAGCTCCTGCAGCTCCTTGACCGAGTGCTGGGTCGGCTTAGTCTTGAGTTCGTGGGCCTTGCCCAGATAGGGTACAAGGGTCAGGTGAATGTAGCAGCAGTTCTCCTCGCCGACGCGGTACTTCATCTGCCGGATTGCCTCGATGAAAGGCAGGGATTCTATGTCGCCGACCGTGCCGCCGATCTCGGTAATGATGACGTCCGCCCCGGTTTCCTGCGTGGAAAGCAGCATGCGGCCAAGGATTTCCTCCGTGACGTTAGGAATGACCTGCACCGTGCCGCCGTGGTAGCCGCCTTCCCGCTCGCGGTTCAGGACAGCCAGGTACACGCGGCCCGCCGTTGTGTTGGAGGACTGGGAAAGGGTCGCGTCAGTGAAACGCTCGTAGTGGCCCAGATCCAGGTCGGTCTCTGCGCCGTCGTCGGTGACGAAGACCTCCCCGTGCTGGAAGGGGTTCATCGTCCCCGGGTCTATGTTCAGGTAGGGGTCAAACTTCTGGTTGACGACAGAGAAGCCCCTGCCCTTAAGAATCAAGCCTATCGAGGCGGCGGCGATTCCCTTGCCCAGGCCAGAGACCACCCCGCCGGTGATGAAAATATACTTGGTCATTCTCACAGTATAACGGATAATCGTCCGTTCGTCTATCGGAGTGACAGCCGCCCACTGTCAGGACTCACGCTGTCCAGAAGCAGCAGGTTCAGCATCGCAAGCAGGGGTTTTTCCCCTCCTCTGCCTCCCAAGTTCACGAATATGACCGACAGCAAGTCGTACTCCTGCCTGATGAAGGCATCGTCCGGAACTGTCCCGGCCAGGACGCTTCTGCCCAGCCTGAACTCAACTATCGTGTTCCGCAGTTCCGCAGACGGTACCGTGCATATCCACACTGGATACACCTTTAGTCCGGGCCGTAGTTGAACCGGCTGGAAACAGCACAGCCGGAGGCATTGCTGTACCAGCT
>CADBRC010000272.1 GCA_902796985.1 uncultured Spirochaetaceae bacterium | reverse complement strand
CAGGATTCATTTTTGAACGGACAGGTGGAAATCGCACAGGTTCCCTCCGCTTCCAAGCGTCTTCGTGCGCGTGAACGAGAGGTTCGGGAGATTCCCGTAAGAGTACACGTCGTTGTCGCAGAAAAGGCGGGTAAGCTCGGGGCAGCCTTGTTCCGTGAGGTATGTCTTGTAGGGGCACTGCGTTATGTCCATCCTGAACTCGCCTTTTTTCTTGGGGTAGAAGACGTTCCTGAATCCCGCGGACTCTCCGGAGGCATACTGTTCCAGCAGTTCGTCCGGGATGAGGACTTTTCTCTTCTCATAGTCATACAGGATTACCGCATAAAAGTATTCGGCTATCAGTTTGGTCAGATTGGTCGTTGAAAAAACGCCCCGCTCTTTCTCATTCATAGAGGAATCTTAACACGGATTTAGGGGATTTTCAAGCAAACGGGCATGGCGTGCAAACGGGCGTGACAGCCTTGCTGCCACGCTCACCCCGGGACGATCCCTGCCTTAGAGTTTTCTTTTTCCGTACGTCACGTATCTGAGCCAGGCGGTTCCCCCGCTGATAATCCAGACGATTCCCGAGGACAGCCAGATGCCGAATTCCCCCAGTCCCAGGTACTTTGTTACGAGGATCGGGACGGTGAAGCGGCCTATGACTTCGATGATGCCGTTGAACAGGGCAAAGAACGCGTCCCCCATCCCCGTAAGCACGCCCCGCACGACGTATATCAGGCCGAGGGCGACGTAGAAAACGCTGGTCGTTTTCAGTCCCATCGTCCCCATGTCGATTACCTGCCGGTCGGACACGAAGAGCGAGGTGATGCCCCTGCCGAGGAACTGCATGATCAGCAGCATCGCCGTCGACAGGACGAGCATGATGAGCAGGCCCTTCCGGTAGCCTGCCGTTACGCGGTCATACTTCTTTGCGCCGTAGTTCTGCCCGCAGAAGGCGGAGAGCGACGCGCCGAGCGTCTGGTATGGCTGGTGTATCAGCTGCTCTATCCTGTTGGTCGCAGTAAAGGCAGCGACGGCGACTGTTCCGTAGGAGTTGACGAACCGCTGCAGTGCCATGGACGAGACTGCGATGAGGGCAAACTGCAGGGACATGGGGACCCCCAGGCGGAGGATCTTGTTCACCATCTGTGCCCGTATGACGAAGTCGCTCCGGGTGAGCCTGAAATAGGCGTTGGTGCGCCGGGCGTAGACTGCGCAGCTGACCGCTGCCGTGAACTGGGATACTATCGTGGCGACGGCGACGCCCTTTATGCCCTGCTTGAAGAAGTACACGAGCACGACGTCCAGTACGACGTTTATCACCGTGGAAAGGATGAGGAAGTAGAGGGGGGACTTGGAGTCGCCCAGGGCACGGAGCATGGCGGCCAGGTAGTTGTAAAGCGAGACGAAGAGTAGTCCCACGCACATGAAGCGGACGTACATGGCTGCGTCGGGCAGAATTTCGGCCGGGGTGCTCAGCAGGGCGAGCAGGGCGGGTGCGGAGATGAATCCGATTGTCCCGAACAGGAGGGGGACGATGAGCATGATGAAGCCGGTGTTGACGATGCAGCTCTTCACATGCTCTTCGTCGTGAGCCCCGTAGAACTGGGAGGCGATGATGCCGCCCCCGTTGCCTATGCCGTTGCAGAGGGCAAAGAACATGAAGGTTATGGATGCCGTGGAGCCCACTGCTGCGAGCGCATCCGCCCCCACGAACCTTCCGACGATGATTGAGTCTGCAAGGTTATACACCTGCTGAAACAGGTTTCCGACCAGGGCAGGCAGGGCGAACAGCAGTATATGCCGTACCGGATTGCCGACCGTCATGTCAGTCGTATTGTCTTTCATATTTCTCTCTCCGACCGCGCAGTATAGACCTTCTGATTGTTTTGTTCTATAAAAAACAGGGGACCGGAAGCCCGCCTAACAGAAATTTAACGGTTGACCCGCCCTTGACACAAAGCGTGCATTTTAATAGAATACTTTCCACTCTCGTACATAGAACTAATTTAGGTAGGTAAACGATATGTCTAGAACTTGCGACCTTTGTGGCAAACACACTTCCTTTGGAAACACCGTCAGCAAATCATACAACCATGTCCGCAGGTCATGGAAGCCGAACCTCTTGAAGGTTAAGACCGAGGTCGGCGGCCGCACCGTCACCCTCCGCATCTGCACCCAGTGCCTCAAGAGCGACTTTGTGACCAAGAAGATCAACGTCCACCCGGCCAACAAGCCCGTGGAGACTCCCGCCGAGGCAAAGTAAACCTGGCAATACAGCTGTTTTCTCCGGGATACACCCGCCGGCTCATGCGCTGGCGGGTTGTTTTTTGTCCGGGGACAGGCATTTGAAAAACATTTCGAAAAATGGTACAATCCCCCGCGTTATGCTAGAGTTGACTGTAAACGCAAAATCCCCGGGGGCCATAACGGCCGCGTTCAGGCGAATGCACGAGATGGTCATTACCGGGGCCGTGGAGAGGGGGGCCGCGTTCCACCTGGTCCTTGGGCCGGGAATCTACCGGGAAAGCATACGTTACAATATGTCCAACCCCCTGATTATGGAAAGCGCACAGGGGGCTGCCTCCGACTGCATCATACAGGCCGACAACTGCGAGGCCTTTCACAAGGGGCGCGAAAACCGTTCAATCTTCTTCTTCGGGCCGAACGCGACGAACGTGACCCTCAGGAATTTCACGGTGGAGAACACCCACCTCAAGTCCGTCGAGGTGGAGAACACCAAGCCTGACAGTGCGGAGGCATTCGTCTGGGACAACAGGTCCGGGACGCTCAAGGCGGAAGGAATGACCTTCATCGGAAGGCAGAATACGATATTTGTCCGGGGCTTCTCCTGGTTCCTCGGCTGCCGGGTGGAGGGCGACACCGACATCGTGTACGGAGAGCCGGACCTCTCGGTTCTGGAGGATTGTGCCATTCATGTCCGGGAGGACAACCGGGGTGACTACAACGGCTTCGCGGTAAAAAGCAGGACGGACGCGGGCCGGAAAGGCTTCGTGTTCACGGGCTGCTCTTTTACGGGCGAGAAACGGAAGAAAAGCTCCCTCTATGTCTACCGTACTGCAGGGCTGGGCAAGGCTTCGACGGGAAAGGACTTTGACAACGCGGCCTTCATAAACTGCAGGGTCTCCGAGTCTTTCAGCCCGGAGTTCGAGTGGGACGACGACATGGAGCTGGACATCTATCCGAGGGGCAACGCCGAGTCCGGTCTCCGCGAGTACGGTACCAAGACCCTGCTGGAAGCCGGGGGCGAGCAGCCTGCCGATACCAGCCGCCGCAACGTCAAGTCTTATACGCTTACGGACGATGATTATTTCAGGATGTATGCGAGCCGCTACCTCATTTTTGGGGGTACGCCCCTGTCGTCAAGGCTGGAATAGCCTTCAATTTCTGAGAGTTCTGTTATGGATGGTTTGAGTATGGATGGAAAAACTGTTGGCTGCATCGGCTGCGGGACGATGGGGGGCGCGGTGGTCAAGGCTATAGCCGCCTCCTCCCTGGATGTCCACCTTTATGTCTCTTCGGGGCACTTCTCCAAGGCCGAGTCCTTCGTCGAGTCCCTGTCGGACTTGTCATCTGGCGGCAAGGCCTGCTCCTGTGAGTCGAACCTGGCCGTTGCGGAGCGGAGCGACATCATATTCATCGCCGTGAAGCCTGTCTTTGTCAAAACCGTCGTGGAGGAGATAAAGCCCGCCTTTACCAAGCCCAAGCTGCTTGTCTCCATGGCTGCCGGGGTCACGCTCTCTTCAATCAGGGGCTATACCGAGGGGCAGGGGCTTTCTGCACCAGACGGGAGCTTTGTGCCCCCGAAGCTTTTCCGCATGATGCCAAACCTTCCCGCCGTCTACGGAGAGAGCATGACTGCCCTCTGCGCCGGAAAGGACGCGGGTGAGGAGGAGACCAGGATGGTCGTTGCCCTGCTTGAGACCGCCGGTAAGGTCGAGTGCGTCAGCGAGAAGATGATGGACGGGGTGACGGCTGTGAGCGGTTCCGGCCCAGCATACGCATTTATGTTCATAGAGGCCCTTGCCGATGCCGCCGTCAGGTTCGGCATACCCCGCAAGCAGGCATACGTGTATGCCGCCCAGACCCTCAAGGGTGCTGCGGTCATGGCACTGAAGGACGGCAGGAGCATCAGCGAGCTGAAGGATGCCGTCTGTTCTCCGGCGGGAACGACGATAGAGGCCGTCGCCGCCTTGGAGGAGGGGGGCTTCCGCGGGCTGGTCATTGATGCAGCGACTGCCGCCTACAGCAAGTCTGTAGAGCTGGGGAGGAAGGGCTGAGCCCTATGAGGCGGGAAGAGTCCGACATTGAAAAGCCTGTCATGTTCTCTGCCATGGAGGCCGCCAAAATCTGCGGGGTGGTCAACCAGACGGCCATAAACTGGATCCGGAAAGGTTCGCTCAAGGCCTTTACAACTCCGGGCGGCCAGTACAGGGTCTACCCTGAGGACCTGATTGACTTCATGCAGCGGAACAAGATGAACGTCCCGGCAGGGCTTATCGAGAAAACGAAGCCCAGGGCAAAGCATCAGGAAATCAAGAAGACGGTCCTCGTCGT
>CADBRC010000271.1 GCA_902796985.1 uncultured Spirochaetaceae bacterium | reverse complement strand
CATCCGCCTGGATGAGGTTACGGACCTGGGCTTCATACAGATTTCCGACAAACTGTATTTCCGCACCATCTGCGACAGCTTCTGCAAGGCTGCGGGCGTACACCCGAATACCGCGTTCGAAAGCGACGACCCCAGCACCGTGCGTGCCATGATCTGCAACAATGTGGGGGTGGGATTCTGGCCGGAGTTCGCGCTGGGCAAGATGTTCACTGAACGCATCCTGCTCAAGCGGATTGAAGAACCCCGGTGCATGAGGGATATTGTCGTAGAAAAGCACGCCCTGAGCCGCGACAACATCCACGTGCAGGTCTTCTACGACTACTTGACGCGCACCATAGACCACTACCGCAGGCAGAACGCCGTCAACCAGGGATGACCGGCTTCACCCCGCCGGCCGGCAGTCCGCGCAGCCTCCGGCTGCACCTGCCGCAGCTCACCGGCAGCCGCCGGGATCAGGGGCGGAAAGGGCAGCCGCCGCACCCGCCGCCTGGCTACACCCGCCGCTTGAACAGAAGCCCCATGCTTCCGGGGCCGCAGTTGCTGGAAACCGCCGGAGAGGCTTTCTGGAAGTACACCTGTTTGAAGGGAATGATGGACAGGGCCAGTTCCTTGACTGACTGGAGCTCCTGAAAAGACAGGCCCGCGTAGGTGATGAACAGGACGCTGTCGTCTATCGTCGCCTTGTTCCGCAGGGCCGACCGCACGTAGTTTTCCCTTGTCTTATCCATCTCGCCGAATTCCATGCGGGAGAGCCGCATGGCCCCCTTCCGCACGGTCAGGACCGGATGAATCAGCAGGGCCCGGCAGAGGCCGTTCGCAAAGTGGGACACGTGTCCGCCGCGCTCCAGATAGTCCAGATTGTCAACCATGAAGCTGACGGAGAACATCTTCCGGGATTCCTCTATCTTTTCCAGAACCAGCTGCGGCGACGGAGTCTCCTTGGCGCACTGCTTCGCATACAGGACCAGCATTCCCATGCTGCTGGAAATCAGCAGGGAGTCCACGACGGTCACGTTGTCGAACGACCGGGCGGCCAGACTTGCGTTGGCAAAGGAGTCCCCCAGACGAGAGGACATCGTTATGTGGATGAGGTACTGGGTTTCCTGCAGCTGTCTGGCGAAGAACTCCTCATACTCCTCGACGGAGGGATCCTTGGATATGACGGTTTTGCCCGAGTTCTGGATATAGAAGAGGAGGGAGTCCGTGTCCACCTCCAGATTGTCCATGAAATAGCCCTCGTCCGTGACAATCGGTGTGGACAGGACAGGGATCCCCAGACTGCGGAGCATGGAGAGGGGAAGATCGCACACGCTGTCCGTAGAGATAACGAGCGGCAGCTTGCGTGAGGAAAGCTTGCGCGAAGAGACGGGTTCCTGCACCCGTATGCTGTCACCGCGCAGCATGACGAGGTCCTCCGGCAGGAGGGAAAGCAGCATGCTTTCCAGCTGCTCACCGTTCACGGGCTTGGAAAGATAGCCGTCAAAGCCCTCCCGCTCGTACAGAAGCTCGTTCTTACGCCCTGCGTTGGCGGTCAGGGCTACAGTCGGGGTGTTCCTGTTCAGGCCGCCGGACTGCCTCTGGATCTCGTGCAGGCAGGTTATGCCGTCCATACCCGGCATCAGGTGGTCCAGCAGTATCACGTCGTAGTGCGTGCCCTGGGTCATTGAGAGGGCCTTGGTGCCGCTGTCCGCCGTGTCCACCTGAATTTTTGTACCGCGCAGCAGTTTAGTCTCCACCGTCAGGTTCATCTCGTTGTCGTCAACAATGAGAATCCGGGCGGACGGGGCCTCGAAGGACTGCTGGTAGGTCACGCGGCCATGCCCGGAACCGCGGGACTTCAGGTCCAGCTCCCCGATGGCCTTCGGATTGACAACTTCCTGACTGAGCGTCACGGTGAAGGTTGAGCCGCGCAGGTAAATGCTCCGCACGTCAATCGTGCCGCCCATCAGCTCCACGAGCTGCTTGACGATGGAAAGCCCCAGCCCCGTACCTTCGATCATGTGGTTCTGCTGCACGTCAACGCGCTTGAAGGCATCGAACAGGTAGGGGATGCTCTCCTTCTTTACGCCGATGCCCGTGTCCTCCACGGAGTAGATGACGTTGACCACGCCCTGACTGATTTGCTCGCAGCGGACGTTGAAGGCAACCGTCCCCTCCCGCGTGTACTTGATGGCATTGCTGAGCAGGTTCAGGAGGACCTGCTTGATCCTCACCTCGTCTCCCAGGAGGGAAGAGGGGATGTCGGGGGCTATGTCCACCTGGAAATCAAGACCCTTCTCCTTCGCCTTGACAAGGATCATGCTCACGATGTCAAGGAACATCGATCCGGAATCGTAGGGGGCAGGAACAATCTCCATCTTGCCGTTCGTCAGCTTGGACATGTCAAGGATGTCGTTTATGAGTGCGAGCAGCATGTGGCCCGCCCCGGCAATGCCGTGGGCATCCTCAGCGACCTCGTCGGAGATATCCTCCCGCAGTATCATCTCGTCCAGACCGATTATCGTGTTTATGGGCGTGCGTATCTCATGGCTCATGCTGGAGAAGAACCTGCTCTGGTTCTCGTTCAGGACTTCAATCTCCTTCTTCTGCTCGCGGATGACCTTATTCTCCCTGATATAGCGGCGGGTCTGCACGATGCTGAATATGACCGCGGTCACAAAGGTGAGTATGATGAGCATGAGTATGTGGCAGAGGATATAGCCCCGCACGGAGAAGGGGTATACAAGGAACAGGTCCCATTTGCCTTCCAGCGGGGCCAGCTCGAATTCCCCCAGACCGAAGGTTCCCCTCAGTATGCCGGCGGGCCTCAGCGGAAGCCGCTTCATGGACTCCTGCAGGCCATAAATAAGGGAGAGATCTTCCGCATTTGCCGGCAGGCCGTGGATGCTCGAGAAATTTCCGTCAGGAGCCATCAGGAAAACATACTTATCCCATTCCATCCAGGGGGTATCCAGCACATTCCCTATCGTGTCAATCGGCATCCGCATACCGGCGACCCCGGCCTTCTTGCCGTCCGCACCGTACACGGGGATGCTCATGCGCAGCCAGGGGCTCCGGGTGTTCGAATCCGTCTCCTTGCTTATGCGGTAGTATTCTTTATCGTAGGTGGCCTCGTACCAGTCGTCCTGCTCGGACGGAGGGAAAATGCGGAAAAGAAACTCTCCGTTCTCATAGTAGCGCAGGTCCTTGTCCGAGACAAAGAAGGTAACGCAGGACTTCGGAAGCTGCACCTCGTATTTCAGGCAGGAATTCCGCGCGGCCTTCAGTTTTGCTTCGCTGTCAGGGTTCTGGAGATAGTCGGTCAGAACCGGGTTGTAGGCCATGGTGTGGACACACAGCAGGGCCTCGCTCTTCGCGGCATTTATCTGCCTGATAATCCGCTCGCACTCGCCTTTCAGTTTCCTGTCCAGATTCTGCCTGTACAGGAACTGAGCACCGGCAATCTGGGCTGCCAGCCCCAGAAGCAGCGACAGCGAGGTAATTATGATTCTGCGCCAGGCGTGCGGGGAAAGCTTGGACTTCATCATACCTCCAGAAGGGCGGACACTTTCTCTTTAAGCCCGTCAAATTCAAGCTGGTCCACGGACTCAAAAGCCCCCGGCAGCAGCTCCTCCACGGACTTGCCGCCGGGCCTGAGCCCGTCCATCTTGCGGAGGATGAGGGCCGCCCGGTCAGCTTCCAGCGTGTCCAGTGTATCCCGGAGAGCCCTGAGCAGCTGTCCGTAATCCAGGCCCTCAATGTCCTTTCCGAAGCGATCGCCGGACTGCGAACCGGACGGGGATGCCGCAGGACTGCCTGCAGGCTCGCTTATGTACTGGATTTTGGAAACCGGGAGCGCACGACGCAGGGCCCGCTCGAACATCATCAGCTCGATGGGCTTCGCGATGAACTCGTCGAATCCTTCGCCCAGGAAGAACTCCCTCGCCCCGCTCGCAGCGTTCGCCGTGAAGGCGATGGCAACCATCTCCTTCTCCGCATGGGCATTCAGCTTGCGCAGGATGTGCAGGCATTCCACCCCGTCCATTTCCGGCATCATGTGATCCAGGAACACCAGGTCGAAATTCTGCCCGCGGCAGAGCTCCACTGCCTCCTTGCCGCTCAGGGCAAGGGTCACGTTCATCTGGTAGTCCTTGAGCACGCCCTCGGCAACCATCAGGTTCATCTCGTCGTCGTCAACGACGAGCACCTTGAGTCCGGGGCAGATAAAGTGCTGCGGCAGTTCGCTCTCACCGGTAACGTAGTCCCCGTTGAGGACGTTGACAATCGGCACGCTGAACAGGGGCTTCCTGATGATGGGAATCGTTCCCATCCGGTATCCCTCAAAGCTCTTCCCCACCACGACCGCCACGGTCATGCGGGAGGAAAGCCGGTCAAAGAATTCCCTGTCATCATTGTACTCGATTTCCGAGGTGAACAGGTGCGTCACGGGGTAGGTCTGGCATATCCGCTCCAGACCGGTCATATCCGGAGCACGTATCAGCATTCCCTGGAGGGACTTCTGTATGGTCGAAATCATGCGCTCGTAATACTCCCTGACCATGGGGTTGCCGAATTTATCCGTACGGAAATAATAGGCCACACAAAGGGAGCGCTCGTTGGAGATGGACATGCTCGGGGACGGATCGGATACCTTCTGGGGTATGCTGATGTTTATCTCCGTCCCCTTGCCGATTTCGCTCTCCACCTGGATGAAGCCGCCCATGCTTCTGACCAGGCTGGACGTCACAGTGAGGCCCAGGCCTATGCCGCTGTTCTTGCGGGTCCGGTCGGAATCCGCCTGATACAGCTTTCCGAAGACCTTGGACAGCTGTTCGTCGCTCATGCCGATGCCGGTATCGCAGACGGAAATCAAAAGATTCACGCCGTAATCACGCTTGAGGGTGCTTATCTTGACATATACGCCCCCCTCCTGCGTGAATTTGAGGGAGTTCCCTATGAGGTGGCGGAGGATTTTCTTTATCTTTCCTTCGTCGCCGAGCATCATTGCGGGAATGCGGATGTCAACGTCCAGCACGAGCTCCACGGAAGGCTTGTCATCGATGTCCTTCAGGTCGCTTATCACGTCGTTGATGCAGGACACGATGCTGTAGGGGGACTCGCTCACCTTGAGCCGTTTCATCCCTATTTCCGTATAGTCCAGTATGTCGCTTATCTGCCCGTACAGCCTGTGCCCTGCCCGCTTTATGGCGAGCAGTTCCGACCGCTTCTGCCCGTCGTCCTCCTTCTTCAGCAGGGACTCGCTTATGCCGGTCACGGCGTTTATGGGGGTGCGGAGCTCATGCGATACGTTCGCCATGAAGTCCTCGGTCTGCCGGTTCACTTCCTTCAGTCTGTCGACGGCTGCCTGCACGTTCTTTTTGGACTTCCTCTTACGGTAAATCACGTCCTTGGTGGACAGCGTCGCAACCGCCACCGAAACGATGTCCATGGCAAGCCGGGAAATCTCGAGGGGACCGCTTATTGCACCGATTGTCTTGAAGACGAGGAAGTGCCAGACAAGTATCAGGCCGTAGACGGCGACTCCGGCATAGATGGCCCACACGCAGTCCAGAGTCATGAACACGGACTGCATGATGATGGCGATGATGGGAACGTCAAAGAGACTGCTCGGGTGCACCCCGTAGAAAAAGAAAGCCCCGAGGCAGATGAGCACGTACAGGGGCGGGCGTGTCTCCAGGGGGACGAAACGAGTGAAGTGGCAGAACATCATCACCCCGATGGCAACGAGCAGGAAGACGACGGCCCAGCTTTCCCAGCCCATGACCAGCGTCTCCGTCATCAGCCCCAGGAACATAAAGCTGGAGATGCATATTGCCGAAAGATGGGCAGCGAGCAGCTCCTCGTCCTGTTTCAGCTTCGTTTCCATGCGTTCCCCCGGTATGGCCTACTGGCTGTCGCCCAGGAAGAAGGACTCAATGCTCTTGACGATTTTTGCCTGGGGCATCGTCTTAAGGATGTACTTTTCCGGGTGCGCGTCAAGAACCTTCTTGACAGTCTCCTTGTCGTCCTTGGAGGTCAGGAAAATCACGGGTATCTTGGACAGGGCCGGCATCTTCTTTATCATTCCGAAGGTTTCCAGCCCCGAGGTCTCCGGCATCTCATAGTCCAGCAGGATGAGGTCGACGGAGTTCTTCTTGAGGAACTCCATCGCGTCCGTGCCGCTCGTCGCCATGAACACGGTGTACCTGTCGGAAAGCCAGCCCTTTATGGTCCTGAGCACCAGCGGATCGTCGTCCACAATCAGGATCCTCTGCCCCAGGCTCCTGCCGGACCTGGACACTTTGTTCAGGTCGTCGATGACATCCTTGGGGTCAACCGGCCTGGTGTACATCCTGTCGATGAAGGCCGGAGGGATTATCTCATGCACGAAGTCCAGCTCGCCCTTGGAGCCGATGATGAAGAGGGACAGCTCGCCGTTGCTTTGGGCTATGACACCCTGCAGGTACTTCAGGGTACTCTCGAAACCCTGTATGTCATCCTCCATGTACACAAGCAAAACCGGGGGGAAGTTCCCCTCAAACGTGGAAATAAAGGACGGATCGGGGAGGGAAAGTTCGACCTCAAAATCACGATCCTTAAGGCTCTTTATCATCGCCTTTGCAAGAAAGCCCGGATCCTTACCGATGAACAACAATCTTTTTCCCATAATATCTTCCTTATTATTTATTTTTTATGCCGGAAAGCAGTTCCAACGCCTTTCTCTTGTTCACGTCGGCCACGGCTTTCTTTAAACTCGAAATGAATTCCCGCCTGTCCTCTGCCACCCGGTATTCTGCAAGCGAACCCATGATGTAGTCCGCGCTGTCAAAGTCCGAGATTTCCAGGCACTCCCGGAGGTCGCGGCATGCAGAGACCAGGTCTTTCTCCGAAAGGAGGGGGCGGCCGTCATCCTCCCCGGCGGCCCCGTCATCCGGGTGTTCCACCACGGGAAGAAGCCTCTGCCGGTAGCTCCGGTACAAGTCCAGCAGCGCAGGGTTTTTGGAAATGATTTCCTCCGTCCTCAGCGCATCGGCGGCCGCTTCCAGTGCCTTCGCGTCCTGGGAAAGCTGCATGGCCCCGATCAGGCGGGCGGAACTTTTCAGCGAATGCACCGCTATCCGGTAGTTTTTCCAGTCCCCGGCGGCGACGAAGCCTTCCAGCGCCCCGGCCCGTTCCTCAACGCTGTCGTAGAACTTCTGCATGACGGTCTTGAGGACATCCTCGCCCCCGCAGTTTTTGACTGCATCCTCAAAGGAAACGCCCTCTATCGGGGGGAAGGCAGGAGGAGTGTCAGAGGCGGCATTGGCAGGAGCAGCTGTCCCGGCAGGAGCAGCTGTCCCGGCAGGAGGCACGGACTGGCCCGCATCAGGCATGGCAGCAACCCCCGGCAGGGCGGAAGCAGAGGGAGTCCTGCACCCCGCTTCCAGCAGCATCCTGACCCTGTTGCACAGGACGAAGGGAATGGGGGGAGGCAGCTGGACCAGGTCGGCTACGCCGGAGTCAAAGAAGCTTTCCAGCAGTCCCCCGTCTTCGTTTCCCGAAGTCAAAAGAAGCAGGGGAATCCCGTCCAGCCTGCGGTCAGCCCTGACGGACTCAAGCAGGGAGAAGGGTTCTTCCAGCCCGGCATGAAAAAGAATGATTCCGGGCTGGTGGTCTTTCAGGAAGGAAAGTGCTGCCTGCACGGACGGGGCATAGCTGACGCGCATGCCACAGGTCAGGAGAACCTGCCCTGTGGCTTTGAGGCGTTTTTTGTCGGTGTCGATGAGCAGGGCCCATCCGGTCAGCGTTACGTTCATACGAAATTTGCAGTATATGTTTCTATTATACTATACAAATCCCGGGAGCGCAATCGCTTCAAACAGAGTTTCAAGGTTCCGTCTAGACCTTGAACTCGTCTATCTGCTTGCCGATCTTGCCGATTGACTGCTCCATCCGGCCGGAGACCTCTTTCAGGGCCATGCCCGTCTCGTTTATCTTCCTGGCCCCGGAGAGCATCTCGTCCATGCTCTGCTTCATGGAAATGGTCACGTCCTGCAGCATCTGCACCTCGGACAGGATGAGCTTGTTGCCTTCGTGCATCTCCTCGGAGGCTACCTTGACTTCCTGCGTGCTGTCGTTCATCAGCTTGAGCGCGCCGACAATCTGCTTGGAGCCCTGGTTCTGCTCCTCCATCGCCGTCCGCACCTGCATGACCAGCTGGTCGGTGTCGGCAAGCTCCTGCGAGACCTGGGAGAAGGTCCGGCTCGCCTCCTCGGAGGCGTGGACGACATCCGCGATGGAAGCCATTATCTGCTTGAGCTGGTTGCTTATCTGCGTAGACTGCTGACCGGATGTCTCGGAGAGCTTCCGGATTTCGTCGGCGACGACCGCGAAACCCTTTCCCGCCTCGCCCGCGTGGGCCGCCTCGATCGCGGCGTTCATGGCGAGCAGGTTGGTCTGCTCCGCTATGCTGGAGATGGCGGCGTTCGCGTCCTGCAGCGTGGCGGACTGGCTCTCGATGGCGGAAACCTTCTGGCTGACGGCCTCCAGCTTGTGGAAGCCTTCCTGGGAGTGGGACTGCAGGTCGCCGAACACGTCCTTCATCCGCTCCACCGACGTGGTGACGGCGGTGATGTTGCCTATCATCTGCTCGACGGCCGCGCTCGCCTGCGACACGCCGCCGGACTGGCCCTCTATCATCTTGTTGAGCGAGTCCACGTTGGCGGAGATTTCGTCCACCGCCCCGGCGGTCTGGTCCACGCTCTTCTTCTGGTTGTCTATCTGATGGCCGAAGCTGTCTATGTTCGCGATGATCTGGTTGATCGCGCTCGCGGTGTCCTGGGCGGAGGCGGCCATGTCGCTTCCTGCTATCCCCAGCTCGTTCTTGGAGGCCTTGACCTCCTTGATGATGTCCTG
>CADBRC010000270.1 GCA_902796985.1 uncultured Spirochaetaceae bacterium | reverse complement strand
TGGGGGCAAAGACAAAGAAACGTTTCGGCAAACGGCTCGGAAAGATGATTCCGACAGAGATAGGGATGTTCGCCTCCTGGATGGTCATGGGCATCTGGCACGGCAGCTACAAATACTGGATCGGGTCGGGCATCTGGTATTGGGTGGTGATGATGCTATCCGAGCTCGCAAAGCCTGCGTTCAAAAAGCTGAATGCCCTCCTGCATGTACCGGAAAAGTCGCTCGCCTTCCACATATTCCAGTCGCTCAGGACATACCTTATATTTTCCCTGTCGCTTGTCTTTTTCCGCAGCGCGAACATCCCGGAGGCCCTTTCCGTCTACGGACTGCTGTTTGGAGCGGTGACCGGAGCAGCGGCTCCCACGGTAAGGCTGGCCCTTGTCCACGGCAAGAAGCTGCTTCTAGCCTCTTTGATAGTCCTCCTTGCGGCCAGCCTTCTCCGCGAAAAATACGGGTCGGCCCGGGTCTGGCTTGAAAAGCGGCCGCTCCCCCTCCGCTGGATGGTCTACCTTGCCCTGCTGTTCGCCGTTCTGCTTGAGGGTCAGTACGGGCCGGGCTTTGTAGCCGCCGACTTCATCTACCAGGGGTTCTAGGGTGCCATAATGAAAAAAGCTTGTTCCGCCGCCATAAAGGCAGTATCTTTCATCGCCGTCTTCCTCTTTCTCTTCATCCACCTATCCTACTGCAAGCGGGGAAACCTGTCATATACAAGGAAGAATGTCTCAGGCTACTACGCACTCAGGAGGAAAAGCCTCGACGTCGTGTTCATCGGGACAAGCGGGACTTTCTCTTCATTCATTCCCATGCAGGCCTGGAACGATTATGGTTTTGCCTCCTACAACTTCTGCGTCAACATGATGGGAGCAAACACGATTCCCTACGCAGTCACGGAAGCCCTCAAAAGCCAGAAACCAAAGCTGCTCGTCATAGACATTTACCCCTTCATCACCAGAGAAATGATAGGCAACCTGGGCGACAATTACACCCGCTACAACACGGACGGCTTCAAGTATTCTCTGAACCGCTTCCTGCTCATAAAAAACGAAGTCATGCAGGCGGAGGACCTGACGGAAAGCTCCCTCTCCTATTTTTTCGATATAATAAAATGGCATACAAACGACCTAACGGCAGGTAATTTTTTCTGTAAAATGCCCAACGTGGACCGGGGCTACAACGCGATGGTCTGGGGTAAAGTAGACCGCCCCGGCAAAACGGATGAAGTGAAGCCCCTTCCCTCACAGCTGGAGGATTGCCTGACTAAGCTTCTGAACAAGTGCGCGACGCTGAACGTCCCTGTCCTCTTCGTCTACTATCCCTTTGCAGACACCTACAAGTATCCGGATGCGCTGGCAAATGCCAATTACATCGGCACTCGGGTACAGGAAGCAGGATTCGACTTCAAGAACTTCTGTGCAGAATGGGAAGAATTCGGCCTTGATGTCTCCCGTGATTACTGGGATCCCGCCCACTTCAATATTTACGGAGCAGAAAAAGTGACGGCCCGTGTCTCCACATGGCTCACAAAAGCCTATATCCTGCCCGACCACCGGGGTGAGAAAAGCTACAGGGACTGGGAGGCGGACTATGACAAGTGGAAAATCAACGAAACTGATTATAAAGCAGATATAGACAGTCGAATCAGAAATAACGAACGGTAGTAAAATGAAAAAAAAATGCCTGTAGAAGCTGTATAGCTCCGACAGGCAGAATTGAGCCAGTACAAAAGCCGGTTACTTTTGCACTGGCTTCGCAGATTCACAATCCCTTATATTTTTCCTTTATCGCATCAACGACGATGGAAGGAACCATGCCGCTGATGTCTCCGCCAAAGCGGGCTACTTCCTTGATGCTGCTGCTGCGGATCAGGAAATAGCGCTGCTCAGTGGGAACGAACAGGGTTTCTACCTCGCCGTTCAGAGAGCGGTTCATCAATGACAGGTCGAACTCATAGGAGAAATCGTTCGTGTTGCGAATTCCCCTGAGCAGCACTTTCGCACCGACCGCCCGACAGTAGTCCACGATGAGTGTATTGCAGGTGTGCACCTGCACGTTGTCAAAGCCCTTCGTCAGCTCCGTCAGCATCGCAAGCCGCTCCTCGGCGGAGAAGAGGCAGGTTTTGTCCGGGTTTATCGAGATGGCCACGTCTATGCGGTCAAAGAGCCTGCAGGTCCGCTCGATAATGTTCAGGTGCCCGTAAGTCGGCGGGTCAAATGTACCGGGGAAAACAGCCGTTATCATGCCCTATCCCCTACTTCGCGACGATGTTGACGAGCTTGTCCGGCACGACGACGACCTTGACGATGCTCTTGCCGTCAAGGAACTTCTTGGCTCCCTCAGTCTCAAGGGCGGTCTTCTGCAGGCTGTCCTTGTCCGTGCCGGGGGCGGCCTGGAACTTGTCGCGGAGCTTGCCGTTTATCATGACGACGATCTCCTTGCTGTCCTCCTTGGCAAACTCCTCGCTGAACACAGGCCAGCTCTCGTAGGCGAGCGTCTTGTCGTGCCCGGCCTTCTGCCAGAGCTCCTCGCCCATGTGGGGGGCGTAGCAGGCGAGCATCTTGACGAAGCCTTCCCAGAAGGCGCGCGGCAGCCTGTCAAGCTTGGAGGCTTCGTTGATGAAGATCATCATCTGGCTTATCGCCGTGTTGAAGCTCAGGCTGTCCGTGTCATCGCTGACCTTCTTGACGGTCTTGGCGTAGGTCTTGCGGAGGGAGACGAGCTTGTCGTCGTCGAGTTTTCCCGTCACGTCGATGTCGGAAAGCTCCTTCTGGCCGACGGCCCAGACCTTGTCCAGGAAGCGACTGATACCGATGAGCCCCTGGGTGTTCCAGGGCTTGGACTCGGTGAGCGGTCCCATGAACATCTCGTACATGCGCACGCTGTCCGCCCCGTAGTTCTGGATCATCTCGTCGGGGTTGACGACATTCTTGAGCGACTTGCTCATCTTGGCGATGACCCGCTCAAGCTTCTCGCCGGTCGCCTTCTCGGTAAAGCTGCCGTCGGAGGACTCCTCTACCTGATCGACAGGAACGAGGGACTTGTTGGCCCGCTGGTAGGCGAAGCTCGTTATCATCCCCTGATTTATAAGCCGATGGAAAGGTTCTTTCGTAGAGACCGCCCCGATGTCAAACAGGACCTTGTGCCAGAAGCGGCTGTAGAGCAGGTGCAGGACGGCATGCTCCGCCCCACCCACGTAGAGGTCAACCGGCATCCAGTAATTTTCCGCCTCTTTGGAGCAGAACTCCTTGTCGTTATGGGGGTCCAGGTAGCGCAGGTAGTACCAGCAGCTTCCCGCCCACTGAGGCATCGTATTGGTCTCGCGCCGGGCCTTGCCACCGCACACGGGGCACGTACAGTTGACCCACTCATCGATTCCGGCCAGAGGGGACTCGCCCGTACCTGTGGGCTGATAGGACTTGACGGCGGGAAGCTCAAGCGGCAGCTGGTCCTCCGGGACGGGGACGGTGCCGCACTTGGGGCAGTGGACAAGCGGAATAGGCTCGCCCCAGTAGCGCTGGCGGCTGAACACCCAGTCACGGAGCTTGTAGCTGACAGCCTTGTTGCCGATTCCTTCTTTTCCGAGCCACTCGATAATGGAAGGAATCACCTCTTTCGTAGCTTTGCCAGTGAAATCGGCAGAGTTGATTGAATAGCCGTCCTTGGCAGGGGTGCACTCGTTCGCAACGTCGAACACATCGGGATGGGCAGCGGCGAGCTTCGCGTAGGCATCCGCATCCTTGGCCGCCTCGCGTATCAGCGCGGCACCCTTTGCCTCGTCGCCGTCAGCGAGGGAGGCAACCTCCTCTTTGCTCGCAACAACCTTAATTATCTTGAGGCCGAACTTCTTAGCAAACTCCCAGTCCCTCTCGTCATGGGCAGGAACCGCCATAATCGCGCCGGTTCCGTGGCCGGTCAGGACGTAGTCGGAAATCCAGATGGGCACTTTCGCACCGTTCACGGGGTCTATGCCGTAGCTGCCGGTAAAGACGCCGGTCTTGTCCTTGGCCAGGTCGGTCCGCTCCAAATCGGACTTCTTGGCAGCCTGCTCAACGTAGGCTTCGACAGCGGCCTTCTGCTCGGGCGTAGTCAGGCTGGCGACCATCTTGTGCTCGGGGGCAAGAACCATGTAGGTGGCTCCGTAGAGGGTATCGGGCCGGGTTGTGTAGACGCGGATCTTCTCGGCCGTTGCCTTGCCGTCAGGGCCGGCAATCGCGAAATCGACCACCGCGCCCTCCGAGCGGCCGATCCAGTTGCGCTGCATCAGCTTGACGCTCTCAGGCCAGTCCAAACCGTCCAAATCCTTGATGAGGTCGTCGGCGTAGGCGGTAATCTTGAGGATCCACTGGCGGATTGTCTTGTGAGTGACAGAGGCACCGCAGCGCTCGCACTTGCCCTCCTTCACCTCCTCGTTGGCAAGGCCGGTCTTGCACTCAGGACACCAGTTGATCGGGGTCTCCGCCTCATAGGCCAGGCCCTTCTTGTAGAGCTGGAGGAAAATCCACTGGGTCCACTTGTAGTAGTCGGGGGTACAGGTGCGGACCTCCCGATCCCAGTCGTATGAGAAGCCCAGGGCCTTTATCTGCTGAGTGAAGTGCTCGATGTTCTTGAAGGTCGTCGCGGAGGGGTGGGTCCCCGTCTTTATCGCGTAGTTCTCGGCGGGAAGGCCGAACGCGTCATAGCCCATGGGGTGCAGGACGTTAAAGCCCTTCATCCTCAGGTAGCGGCAGTAGATGTCCGTCGCGGTGTATCCCTCAGGGTGGCCGACATGCAAGCCCGCCCCCGACGGATAGGGAAACATATCAAGGACATAGCGCCGCTTGTCCTTGGGGAAGCGGCCGTCCTCCGTCACCTTGAAGGTCTTGTTGTCATCCCAATATTTCTGCCATTTGCTCTCAATCTCGCCGAACGGATACGCCATAGCCTTAAACCTCGTAAATCTTGTATAATGAGGAATACTATAGCACCTTTCTCCAGTTTGGGAAAGTGGGCAATGGCAGAATATGCTTCTTAGGCAAGCTCCGCGGAAAGCAAACGTGCAACTTCCAGTTGGTATGCGTCTATGCCTTTCTTGGGCTCGGCAAGGGCTTCGTCTATGTCCATGTCAATGAAGCTCCCTTGCCTGTAGCAGACTATCCTGTTCTCTTTGCCCTGACGCAGAAGATCCACAGCATACGCACCCATAATTGACGCATAGTAGCGGTCCTTCGCACTGGGGCTACCGCCGCGCTGGATATATCCCAAAACGGTCGCACGGGTCTCTATCTTGGTCGCCGCCTCAATCTTTTTGGCCAGGTCGGTGGAATCCATCTCCGTACCTTCAGCCTTGATGATGATGTGGTGGACCTTTCCCTTCTTGCGGTTTTCAATGATGTTCTTCGCAATCTTATCTACGTCGAACCCGGCCTTATCCTCAGGAATCAGGATGTCTTCCGCCCCGTTCGTCATCCCGCACCAGAGCGCGATGTAACCGGCGTGACGCCCCATCACCTCGATAATGCTGCAGCGCTCATGGGAAGCAGAGGTGTCCTTCACCTTGTCTATAGCCTCCATCGCGGTGTTGACGGCAGTATCAAAGCCTATCGTGTATTCCGTACATGCGATGTCCAGGTCAATCGTCGCAGGGATGCCGACGACATTAATCCCGTGCTTGGCGAGCCCGAGTGCTCCTTTGTAGGAACCGTCGCCGCCTATGACGATCAGGGCTTCGATTCCGTGCTTCCGGCAGATATCCGCTCCCTTCTTTTTACCGGAATCCGGCATGAATTCCTCGCTGCGGGCCGTGCCGAGCACCGTTCCGCCCCGCTCCAATATCTTGGAGACCGAGCGCGAGTCCATGTCT
>CADBRC010000269.1 GCA_902796985.1 uncultured Spirochaetaceae bacterium | reverse complement strand
CGGCTGGATATGGCGGAGGATGCCGGATAAGAGTTCCTGCCTCAGGTTCCCTGCTTCAGGCCCCCGGATAGACATTCTTCCCGTTTTCTGCTATTATGGACGGCAAATTTAAGACTTTGGAGACATTCGTAACAAGATGTTGGATTTGCTGAAGAAGAACTATATCAGGCTGGACGAGGAAGAGGAAGAGGACGACAAGAAGAAGGACAAGGAAGGTCCTGATCCCCTTGCCGAGAAGTTCCTGAAGACCCGCCAGATACTGTTGAGCGGAGAGATAAACGAGGAAAACGCCGAAAAGGTGGTCCGCCAGCTTTTCATACTTGAGGCGGACAATGACAAGCCCATCTATATCTTCATAGACTCACCCGGAGGGGATGTGGACGCCGGATTTGCGATTTTCGATGCCATCCGCTTCGTCAATGCCCCCGTCTACACGATAGGTATGGGTCTCATCGCAAGCGCAGCGGCCCTCATCCTGCTTGCTTCTCCCAAGGAGCGCCGTTTAGGACTGCCTCACAGCCACTACCTGATTCACCAGCCGTCGAGCGGCATGAAGGGTGTGGCGACCGACATAGAGATTCACGCCATCGAAATTGGCAAGACCAAGGCAAAAATCAATGAGATTATCGCCGAGGAGACCGGGACACCGCTTGATAAAGTGACCAAGGACACCGACAGGGATTACTGGCTTACCGCAGACGAGGCCGTCTCATACGGCCTTATCAGCAAGGTTATAAGCCGGAGAAGCGAGCTCAAGTAGCCTGCAATGACGTTCGAGCTGGCAGACAGCCTCATTGATGAAATCCTCTACTCAATGGAAAATCAGGACGCGGATCTTGTCGTGGATGCGGAGGGACCTTGTGTCCTCCCGGTTGGCGGCGATACCGTGTCCTGTGACGACCTGAACGAGGATACCGATGACCGCTACTATGATCTGCCGGTATGGACCAGCGGCGACGGCTTTGAGCTGCTCCGTGATTTTACGAACAATCTGCATTCTCCGCTCGCAAGGGAGGATCTGAAGCGGGCGTTGAACGGCGGGAGGGGGGTGTTCAGGAGATTTAAGGATGCGATAAAGTCCTACCCCGAGGTCGAGCGAAAGTTTTTTGTTTTCAAGGAAAACAGGATGAAAGCCCGGGTCGTGGAATGGTATAACGGGCTGCGCGAGTCATGGGGAATGGAGAAGCTGGAGTTTTCCACGGGCGATGCCCTTGAGGAAACGGAAGAGCTTGTCCTGAATGATTTTGTTTTCCGCGAGTATGACCCTGTCAAGGACGGGGACGACATCAGCCGCGGCAGCGATTTTGTGGCGGAAGAATATGCAAGGCAGTTTTCCCAGGAGCTTGGTGATGCCGTCGCCGAGATGTGGCGGAGTCTGTCCGGGGCTTGGGATCGTGGGGAGAAGTTCGGCTCCGTATGCCGCTCCCATGACGATGAATTCACAGGATGCCTCTTGTTTTCTTTCTGTCCGCCCACAGCGAGGACGACGGTTGCCCTTACCGACTTCTTCGTATTGCAGGATTACCGGGGCCTGGGGATTGGAGAGGAGCTTCTTTCCAAGAGCCTGCCCATGTTGAAAGGCCGCGGAATCCAATGGGTATTGATTTCAAACACAATTGTTCCAGAACCGATGGAGCGCCTGCTCGAGCGTTTCGGCTTCGGCAGGCTTGGATCCGGGTATCTGGCAGATTTGACTAAGGTCAATGATTGACCGGTCTGTATTAAGGAGCTTTTTTTATGTACAACACGAACAACAGCACTGTAAGCGAGGAGCAGGTCAGCTCTCTTTTGAAGGATGCGCTTGAGCGCGTCGAGGGTGCCAGCGAGGCTGACATCCAGCTGTTCAACACGATTAAGAAACTTTACAAGCAGAACGTGCCTTTTTCACGCAGGAAGTATGTGGCCGCCTATCTGGTACGGCAGGCCCTGGCCTCGTCCGGTCGCCCGTCCCGTGCAGGACGCGAGAGGGACCGCGACCGTGATCGTGACCGTGAGCGCAAGGAATTCACCCGTGGCGAGGGCCGCTATTCATCCGACCGCTTTGAGGGCAGGAGGAGCGAGAGGCCGTCCCGCTATGACAGGGAGTCCCGCCCGGAGAGGCCGGCAGCAGAGCGTAGCGAGAGGCCGCAGAGAAGTGAACGGCCGGAGCGTGCTCCCCGCGTTCAGATTGATCCCGCCGTCGCCGACACCGTTTTCATCTCCATCGGAAGGAACCGCAGGGTTTACCCCCGCGACCTCGTCGGTCTTTTGGTCAGCGTCGCAGGACTCCAGAGGGAAAGAATCGGGGATATCCGTGTCCTTGCCAACTACTCGTTTGTCCAGCTGTTCAAAGAAGACTGCGACAAGGTTATCAGCTCGCTGAATGACTATGACTACCGTGGCCGCAAGCTGGTCGTCAGCTATTCCAAGAAGGGTGAAGGCTTCGAGGCTGAGTCCGAAGGTTCAGAATCTTCCGGTGAGAGGCCGGTCGCAGCCTCATCCTATTCTGAGCCGGAGAAGCAGGCTCCCATGGCTGATGACGGGTACGATGCAGAGGACAAGATTCCCGCGAATGTCTCCAATGCCTCATACGGCGTGACCGAGACCAGTGAGACCTCTCGAATAAGTGAAGAGCAGAGCGCATTCGCAGCCCGCCAGTCTTCCGGCGACTCCTCCGGTTCCGCCGACCAGTACGCCACGACGACCGAGGACGGGCAGGTGACTTCCCACTTCGGAACAGGCGCTGCATATTGATTTCGCTGATTCACACGGGGCCGTTCGGTACGAACAGCCTCGTCGTCCCTCTGGGGGATCCGGAGGGACGGCAGGTTTTCATCGTGGACCCCGCATGCTGTGATTTTTCCCATGACAAACATTCCGTGAGCCGCTATCTGGAGGCGGAGGGGCTTGAGCCGGTGGCCGTCGTCCTGACTCACGGGCACTTCGATCACGTGGCGGGGATAGGCTTCCTGAAAAGCCTGTATCCCGCAATGAAAGTTTACATCCATGGTGAAGATGCCTCCTTTATCGGCGAAAGGGGAGGGGAGCGGCAGGCCCGCCATCTCTCACTGATGGGCTTCATGGAATTCCTCCCGTATGTCTCCGGCCTTTGCCCGGCGACTGATTTAATGGCCGACGGCGATGAGCTTTTTGCCGGATATGGCTCGCCGTGGCGCGTCATGCATACCCCCGGCCATACGGAAGGTTCCTGCGTTCTCTATTCAGAGCAGGAAAAGACCTTGATTTCCGGTGATACGCTCTTTTATCATTCCTGGGGCAGGACTGACCTGCCCGGTGGTGACGAGGCGCAGATTATGAAAAGCCTCAGGCGTATTTACAAAGAAATTCCTCCGGATACGCGGGTGTACCCCGGACATGACCATGCGGGATTCCTTCTTGAAGAATCTCAGGTACTGTAATATAATCTTTCTATTATGGAAGAGAACAGCCAGAGCGGCAGCACTGATTCCTGCGCACAGGAGATAGCAAACATTCCCAAGGAGAAATTCGCTTTTGTCCAGAGGGATGCGGATCTTGGGGACGTGAAGCTTACGACCAGGAGCACCAGCTACATGCAGGATGCACTTTCCCGTTTTGCCAAGAACCGGGGATCAGTCGTCTGCTTCGTCATCATCATGCTTCTGGCACTCTATGCCTTTTTTGCCCCGCTCTTTTCACCCTATTCCATGTCGGACAAAGACGGCTACTATGCCTACGTCACGCCCAAGAGCCGCCTGTTTTCGCACCTGGGGTTCTGGGACGGCGGTCGCAGGCTGGAGGTAAACGCCGTAAGCTTTCAGTACTATAGCGCGATTCCCGGTGCGGTGATGAAGAGTTATGGCACGGTGGAAAAAGAAGTTGCCAGGCGAAAGCAGACGTATTACTCGCTCAAACTGGACAGCTATGCCCGTGTCGGTTACGTCAAGATGCTCCTGACCAAGGCTGAATGGGATGAGGCGAGGGCATGGGAGCAGGAGAGCGGCAGGCAGCTCTTTTACCCGGTCATCGATCAGGATAAAGTGAAATTCCAGCCTTATAAGAACGATATGAACGCGTGGTTTCAGACCGACGCGAAAGGCGTTGCGGTCACGGATGCATCCGGCAAGTTCCAGGACATCTATCTTTCAGATTCCGCTTCGCCTGACGGTCTTGCCTATTATATAAGCCGGATGAAGGGTAGCCAGTACGAGACCCGCGTCCTGTATGGCGAATGGTACTACTATAAGAACGGGCACGAGCCGTCCTTCCTGTTCGGCACGGATATGGCCGGCTACGATATCTTTACCCGCCTGGCGCACGGGGCCAGGCTCTCGCTCATCCTGTCCCTGTCTGTCTCCGCAATAAACCTGCTTCTCGGAATTATCATCGGGGCGGCGGAAGGCTACTACGGCGGCGCATTCGACCTCTTCTTCGAGCGGGTCAAGGACATAATCTACGAGGTGCCGACCCAGGTGACGATGGTCCTGTTTCAGATTTACCTCGCCAAGAAGCTTGGCCCCATCGTTGCCCTCTTCTTTGCGTTCATCTTCTACGGATGGATAGGCGTCTCCTCTACGGTCAGGGCGCAGTTCTACCGCTTTAAGGGACAGGACTACGTGAATGCTTCCCGGACACTGGGAGCAGGGGACTGGCGGCTGATTTTCCGCCACATCTTGCCGAATGCAGCGGGCTTCATCATTACGGCATCCGTCCTGCGCATTCCGAGCGTGATATTCAGTGAGGCCAACCTGACATACCTTGGTATAGTAAATCTGGACAGCGATGCGATGACCAGTGTCGGAACCATGCTTAACAGCGCGAAGGATGCCCTCGCGTCATATCCGCACACGGTCTTTTTCCCCGGTGCTTTCATTTCGCTGCTCCTTGTCTGCTTCAATGAGTTCGGCAATGGTCTTCGTGATGCATTCAATCCCACTCTGCGCGGAGCGGAAGAATAATCACGGGCTAACATTGGTCCAGTATCTTTCCTGCGACCTGTTTGATCGACAGGCTGCTCGTATCGATGACGTTGGCTAATGAGGAAAAATAGCCCAGCGATGCCATGCTCACTTTGAGCCACTCATCGGTCCTCCATTCACAGCCAGTGTCTTTTTCCCATCGTCGTGCCAGCGTGTTTTCATCGCATGTCAATGTCACCGACTTGATTTCAAGGTCAAGTTCCGTTATGCCGTCAGCGATGGCTTTGTAAACCCAGTCATTGTCCATGAGCCACACCAAGACAATCATCCTGCATGCGGAACACTTCTTGTAGTTGCCAATCAGATGGAGGATGTTGTCTATTGCCATTGTCTTTGTCTCGCGGTTGCCCACAAACGGATGAAGGTCAAGGCACCAGTCCCCGTCGATAAAGGCGGTGCCCGGATTGCTGTCCGCGATGTGTTTCCCGACCGAGGTCTTGCCTACCCCCATAGGGCCATTGATGATGATGACGTTCATTGTAAGAAACTCTTCTGTGCGCCTTGTATCACGGTGTCGGTCGGCATCAGGTTGCCGATCAGGAGCGGGGAGTCCGGATCGTGCAGCTTGAAGTTCTCGGCAGCCTTCTTATGGTTTTTGTTCGCATAGCAGTAGCGGCATCCGTTCAGACAGGTCTCATATTCGCCGATGTCGTGGCTTTCCATGCAGTGGCAGCCTTCGCGGGTTCCCTTGTGCTTGAGCTTGCGGAAGGCAACGTTGTTCGCCCTGCCAATCATATCGAGGGTCAGGCAGCCCGACGTGTGTATTCCGTATCGCGTGAAGTCCCCGTTCGTCCCGCAGGTCTGGATGTAAAGCCCGTGCCGTGCCGCTGTCTCGCCAAGGATGAGGGCTAGCTCGTCAATCTGCCAGTCGGCGAAGGGAATGAGCTCCGGCATATTGAACTGAAGCTTCTGGTAAATCTCGACGAAGCTGAAGATGCAGCGGCTGACATGACCGCTGAGCCTGGCCGCCATGTATTCAAATGTTTCCCGG